>JAUYBK010000127.1 GCA_030693105.1 Methanobacteriaceae archaeon
CAAGCCGTGGATACCAACCACTTCTTCATAATCTCCCCCACGGCTCTGGGTTCTGCCGGATCATCCAGCCCATCCACCTCGGGGTTAGGTCCGAAATTTCCTAAATACACGGTTAAGGACATGGTGAATTTCCACAAGGAACTACTGGATGGATTGGGAATACAACATCTTAAAGGGGTTATAGGGACGTCCATGGGAGGATTCCAGGCTATAGAGTGGGCTTTAACCTACCCTGATTTTATGGACTTCCTGCTACCCATTGCCACCAGCCAGAAATCGGGCCGGCAGATGAACGGTGCCTACGGCCTCATGAGCAGAATAATAGAAGAAAATCCGGATTACAAGGGGGGTAATTACACTAAAAACCCCGTAAACGCTTTGGAAATGGGCTCCACCATCGGTTTTCTCTGGTCACTAACTCCAGAATACTTTGAAGAGGAGTTTGAAACTGACCAAAAGTTTTGGGCTTCCATGGACCAACGCAATCAGGAAGTATCTGAAGATGACGCCAACGACATTATATGGCGTAACCAGGCCATGCAGGACTTCGAAGTTAACGCGTCTAATATTCGGGCTAAAACTTTGGTAGTTGGGATAAATAATGACCAGATTTTCCCTCCGCACATAAGCACCATACCTTTATCTCAGACCATTGAAGGCGCCGAACTGTTCCTTTATCACTCTATACTTGGCCATTATGGGTGTGTAAAAGATTTATACCTGGCAGAAGACGCCATTAGAGCATTTTTAGAAAAAATAAGTTAGACAAAAGTTAGACAATAGAATCAATATGAAACTGACAGTACTGGTCTCCCTGGGCGTAACATTTGGTTTCAGTAACTTTTACATCTTTTCCGAAGTAAATGGAAAAAACCGCCTCTAATATTCCACTGTCAAAGGCACAGGCTGGCCTTCCCAGTTTGGGCAGGTCTTCACATTCAAAACAGTCATAAGCCTGTATTATAAGGGGCTCCAAGCTTTTAACCTCTACTTTCCCTAAACGGTTTTCTTCCCAGAATTCAACCAGATTTTTAATTAATTTTTCCAAACTCTTTGCTTCTAATCTTGGGTAAAAGGCTTCACCTACCTTCCTGCCGGCCCGGTGCAGTATGGGGTTGATGTTTATTCCTTCCTCCAGGAGAACCACCCGGATGGTGCGGAACATGAAACGGAAGAAACGGAAGGGGTCATTTGATTTTACCACGTAGCGGTCAAGATAGATGTCCATTCCCTTTTCAAACTCTTTTTCTTGTGATATGTTTCCGATAAATCTTGATTTTATGTAGAAAATTTTTTTCCGCCGGTCCCGGGTGTCAGGGTCCCAGCTGATTATCCCTGTGTTCATCAGGTCCTGCAGGTGTACAGATATGGTTGATTTGGACTTACCAGTGGCTGCCACTATTTCTGAACCACTGAGGCCCCCATTTTTTAGTAAAGATAATATATTCTTCTTGATAGGGCTTTGAATTACATTAACACCCTCAGATGAGGAATATATCTTAATGAGGTCCTTGGTTTTTCTAGAATCCATTTTGTTTCCTCAGTTTTCATGTTCGGTTTGCTACCATATAATGGTTCGTATATTATGGCACGTTCGTTTGGATACGAACAGTAACCTTTATATGGGTTGGTTCGTATAGAAGCATACAGTTCGTTGCGACACGAACCATGTGGGTGATTAAATACATGAAAGCAACATCAGAAAAGACCACGGATGAGTCTACGGGGTAGGAGTCCGGGACTGGGATATCAGGAAATACCACAGTTATACCTTGAAAGGAACCACAATTGTATTTGGTATTTGGACAGGATAGTGGCCTTGATAGACAATGCCGACCCTGGTAATTAGCAGGAGCTCATGGCCTCGGAAAGAATCGCCCCACAAACTTGCCGAGGAACTTGAAGCACACGGATTCCGGGTAAAGAGGAATATGGGGCCCCTTTCATATCCGATCAGGAAGAACTGGAACAATGCTTTGCAACTGGTAAGAAACTGGCCCCGGAGATAAAAAAACTTTAAATTAAGGAGATGTCACAATGGAATTGATAAACCAACATGAAATAGGAGTATGTAAAGGAACTGACCTAGAAAAGTTAGTACAAGCTAATTTCAACGGTGAAACTCAGGAAGTAGGCATGTATCTGGCCATGGCCAGACTAGCCCAACGTGAAGGAATGCCCGAAGTGGCCGAAGTCTTAAAAACCATTGCCTGGGAAGAAGCAGAACACGCAGCCCACTTTGCGGAAATGAATGAGGTCATAAAACCTTCCCTCCAAGAGAACCTGGAGATGATGTTGGAAGGAGAGACCATGGCCAACAACGAGAAAAAAGCCGCGGCAAAAAAGGCCAAAGAATGCGATAACGACCCCGCCCATGATTTCTTTGATGAAAGCTCCCGCGACGAGGCACGCCACGCTAAAATGATTAAGGGAATCCTGGAAAGATATTTCTAAGAGATTTAATTTCTCTTATTGCTGATCATAGCCAGGGCCACTAAAAAATAGCTTATTTATAAGTTAAAATTTTCCCCACCTGGCCCTGGCATGATAATAATTTAAAAAACTAGAATAAAAGTCACCAAACATTGCCTAGGAAGGACGAAAAACATCGTCTTCCCAACCTCCTATTTTTTATTAAATTATTAATAACCCTAATATCTCTCTTTCAACTATGAAAATTTCTATAACCTAGTTGATACAGATATGATAAAACATGGCAAGATATTTTTGGGGGTTGGGTGGAGGCTAGCATCATGGAACTGGAAAACAAAATAAAGATGATTAAAGAACAGGATCCGAATTCTTACAAAATTTTTAAATCTATTTTTGAAGTTTCTTCTGCATTAGGGACCATGAGATTTCCCCGTAGTTTTCATGAAAAAGCCTGGAAATATTTTGGTATTAGGGAAAGTGGGAAGTTAGTTGAATCACAAAATGAAACGCTGAATAGGCTTAAAAATCAGCGAGTAATTAACATTTACAACCGATGGACGGGTGAAGGCTCCTTATTCAACTCTTTAAGGGCTGATAGACCTGGAATGAAGTCTGAAGAGAGGGATAAGGAATTATCAGGGGTTTATGATTACATATCAGATAAAGCTTCCGGTTGTGACTTTTGTCAAGCCGAAAAATACACTCCCGAGGATGTTTTCGGTAGGATCAGGGGTAAACACTGTATTACTGGGTCCAACATTGCTAAATATGATGCTTGGAGTAGCATAATATTTTATAAAAGACACAATCCTCTGGAATTTTCGTTATCTGAACTTTCTGATTATTTGGAAACTGCTGGAAACTGGTTTGAACAAGTCTTTCGTCAGGAACCCCACTATACCCACCCTTTTTTTGTGTGGAACTGTCTGGATAAGGCAGGAGCTTCACAAGTCCACGGACATGCTCAGATTTTAATGAGCAAAAACAGGGCCTATGCCAAATTTGAAGCTCTAAAAAGAGCGGCCAGGATGTATCAGGATAAAACTGGAAAGAATTACTTCCAAAGTATCCACCTAGCCCATGAAGCGGCCGGCTTGACTATTGAGGGGGATGAAATAGGGATAATGGCTAGTTTAACACCTTTAAAAGAAAAAGAATTGGTTATTTACAGCTACAATTCTCCTTTTGACGATAATATGATAAAAAAGACCATATTCTGGGCCTTAAGAACTTACATCGATCAATTGGGGGTTACCAGTTTTAATCTATCCATTTCCTGCCCTTCTCTTAATAAAGATCAGGAGTTCCCCTTTGTGATCAAAGTGGTGGACCGGGGCAATATTTTTAAATCAACCGCGGATATGGGGGGTATGGAACTCTACGGGAGCACTGTAATAGCTGATGATCCATACAGGGTTTTAAATGCTCTTAAAAATAATAAAATTATCTGAGAGGTTATATGGCAAAATATGTTTTTGATCATTGGTCTTCCTTTGAAAAATTTAAAAATGACGCGGCTACCGCTATTATCACCGATATTGATGGAACTATAAGTGTAATAGCTCCCACTCCCCAAGCCGCGCAAGTTTCTCAGCCCATGCGTTTAGAACTGGAAAAACTTAAAAAGAAATATGATCTGGTGGTAGTTTTAAGTGGTAGATCAGTAGAAGATGCACGGCAAATGGTAGGAGTAGAGGGTATACTTTATATTGGAAATCATGGCCTAGAATTTATGAAAAATGGAAAGAGATACGTTGATCCGGGAGTGGAGATATATCTTTCCATGATAAGAGAGGCATTAAACACGGTTAAAGAAAATCCATCATGTAATATAGAAGGAATATTACGGGAAGATAAGGGAATAAGTTTTTCTGTTCACTATAGGCTCTGTAAAGATCCTGAAGATGTTCGTAAAAGCATTTTAGGCGTTCTCGAAAATAGGGGCATTTCTAAGGACTTAAAAATCACTGAAGGAAAAAAAGTAATTGAAATAAGGCCTCCTAAAGGATTTAATAAGGGGCAGATCATTGAAAAGCTGATTAATGAGCACTATATTAAAAAAGTCGTTTATCTGGGAGATGACATAACTGATACTAACGCATTCTTCGAATTAAGGGAATTAGAGAAAAAAAATAACATCCAAGGGGCAAGTATCCTGATAGTTTCCAATGAAATCGGGGAAGATGTGAAAAAAAGTGCTCAATATTACCTTAATAGCGTTGCTGAAGTACAAAATTTTTTTCAATGGCTTTCCGAAGATTAAAAAAAGGATATGCATCGATTTATTCGTTTAAATGAGTTTATTCGGGATTTACGGGGATTTAATTGAGATAGATACTTAAACTATTAGCAACATAATTATGTTTGATGGTTAATGCGATTATTATGTCGGGGGGAAAGGGAACCAGATTACATCCTCTGACTTTTGTAAGACCTAAAACCCTGATCCCCTTGGTTAATAAACCAATTATTCAATATTCCATTGAAAAACTTAAATTTCACGGCTTTAATGAAGTTACTATTACTGTGGGCTATATGTGGGAACATATAAAGAGTTTTTTTAAAAAGCATGATCCTGGACTTAAATTGAATTACACTATTGAAAGATGGCCATTAGGAACTGCCGGGGGTGTTAGAAAGGCAAAAAAATTTATCGATGATACTTTCCTGGTTTTAAGTGGAGATGTAATTATAGATGCTGATTTTAAGGATGTTTTAAACTTCCATCGTAAGAAAGGGGCGTTTGCTACTCTGGTTTTAACTCAAGTCCAAGATCCTTCCCATTTTGGTATTGCAAGTCTCAATAAGGATGGGAAGATTATCAAATATATGGAAAAGCCGGAACCTGAAAAAGTTTTCTCCAACTTGGCCAATACTGGAACTTACATCTTTGAACCAGAAATATTCGATTATTTGGAGGCTCATAGGGGGAGAGTAGATTTTTCCAAGCACATCTTTCCCAGCCTAATTGAAGAAGATGCGGCCATATACGGATACCAGTTTGATGGTTACTGGAACGATGTGGGGAGGCCTGAAACCTACCTTAAAGCTACTAAAGACATATTAAAGGGGAGATTAGTAGGAGAAATTTCTGGAAAAAAAGTTAATGAAGAGTTTGGTCGAGTAGGAAATATTTGGTTAGGAAAAGATGTGAAAATTGCTGAAAATGTAAGGATCGAAGGCCCCGTAGTTATTGGGAATAACTGTTCAATTGGTACGGGTACTAAAATTTCTCGGGGCACGGTATTAGGCGATAATGTTTCATTAGAAGAGAATGTCACGGTTAAAGGTGCGGTAATTTTCTCCAACACATCGGTTAAAAAAAATGTATACATGGAAAATTGTATCATAGACACGAGGTGTCAGATAAATAAGGAATCCCTCATTGAAAATGGTGCGGTGGTAGGCAGTGCAGTGGAGGTGGGAAAAAATTCTGTGATTAAATCAAATAGAAAAATAACCCGGGCTGTTAAAATCTTCCCTGGTTCCATAATAGATTACGATTATCTCATATCCCCCGATTAAATATTCAGAGGTGTTTATTTAGAGTAGTTGTCAAAATATTATTCTTGAGAGATTTTTTATTTACTTCTTTTTGTTGATTTGGTTTGATAAATTTTGCTCTGTCTATTCTTATTTGCAATGTTTTTTTGTTAGTTTCCATTTTTACCCTTATTTTTTAGGTTTTTTCCCGATAGCGTTCGCTAAGTGGTGTAGTTTTTCTTGAAGGTTCTTAATTGAAGTAGGTTGTATGAGAAACAGTTGAATATGTTTTTGGTGTGGTTTCAGAGGGTGATGGTGAGTCGGGTGTGGCCGGAGTTGAATATGTTTTTGATTACGGCGTAAGGTCTTTCTCCTGGTGCTCTTTTGCGGGTTATTCTTTTGTTTCGCATTTTCCCTGATTTTGAAAGGGTGAAATCGTGTGGCGCGGTTCATGGTGGCGTTTTATCCTTTGCAGGGTGCTCCGAAGTATCCTCGGTCACGGTATACAATATATCCCTGTTGGGATAGGTCAATTTGACTATCATGAACTGATGAAGTTGTGGTTTCAAGTTCTCTTATCAAACTATGATTTATGTCCGATTTGGTGTGTAGTTTGTAGCCTTAAGAGGATTTTCCTCCTTTTTTTTGTCTAGGTTCCATCTTTGTTGCGACGAGTTTTAGCCTCAGGTCCACGTGGTTCATCAACCTTTTTATGACCAGGATCGGTGGTTATGAACGTTGCATCTTGAATAACACCTTCTTTAACCTTCAAACCTTTACTATTAATTTGCTGTTGGAGTTTTTTTTCATATATCTTTGTCTTTAACTGTTTCACTCAACCGTTCTCTGAAAGCCCAGACCGTTGCACGGTCTGGGATAATTTCTGGAAACCCTAAAAACTTTCTAAAAGAAATACGGCCTGTAGCTTGTCTTTCCAACTCCGGATCCGACAAACCATACCAAGATTGCAAAACCAACATCTTGATCATGACAACTTCATCATTATTAGGCCTACCACCACGTTCAGTGCGATTATTATACATTTCACGAATGATCGGCCTGAAAACCTCCCAATCAATAAGAGGTTCAATTTCAGCTATTTATCACCCAACCGTTACACACGAACGTACTCCTTATTCATGAGATAATCATTAAACGACTTAATACTACTCATATAAGCCCAATAAGATATAAATTTATCGTAACCCCAATATGGACTCACAAAACAGAGAATAACATAAACCAACAATCATAAAACTCAAAAAAATCAAAAAGTTTATAGAAATTCTCTTGATTAAAATTTCAAATATTAAGATCCAATCTAGTAGTATTAAACTTTCCCTTATTTTAGGACATTTTATAGGGGTTCCGGAACAAATCATAGTTACTGTATCATGAAGCCTCATTAGAGATATTACAGATATTACCTATCATCATTCGAGATATTTTTTAAGGTGTTTTAATGCCGTTATACGTTAAGGAAATACGCGGAGTTGTAAATTCAGAGATTGTTAATGAGTTTGCTTCTAATCTGGGAACTTCCATTGGAAATTTTATCGGTTCACGTAGCACCGTGGTTGTAGGTAGGGACATGGGAGATCCTTCGCAGATGATTAAACGTTCGATTTCGTCTGGATTGATGGCAGCTGGAATAAATGTATTAGATTTTGGAATAGCCCCTATACCCGCTATTAATTATGGTAAGGAATTATACGGCGCTAAAGCGGCGGTCACTGTCACAGCATCACATATAAGGCCGGATGATATTACTATCAAGATATTCAGTGATCATGATATTCCTTTGGAACAAAGGCATATCGAACGGGTTCATTGGAATGATATAGGTCGCCTTACCTATGTTCATGATTATAAGGAAGCGTACACCCTTACTCTTTTAGACAATATTGATGTAGAGCTAATCAAATCGCGGTTTCCTAAAATTGTTATAGATTGTTCAAATGGTATAATGACGTCATTCACCCCTGCTACACTCTTAAACAAGTTGGAATGTGAAACCATCATCACTGGATCAGATCATTCAGGAAAAATATATAGATTTCCACAACCAAGCCCCGAAACCCTTTCTCTAATTTGTGAACTGGTAAAGACCACAGGTTCAGATATGGGCATTGCAATAGACAATGATAGAGATCGGGTTGTTTTTATAGATGAAACGGGGAATATCCTACGCGATCAGACTGTTTTGGCAATCTTTGCCAGAGAAGCTTTAAAAGAAAATCCGGGCGGGGTGGTGGTAACTTCTGTGGTGGCGTCAATGTCTTTGGACGATGTTGTATCTGAAAACAATGGAAAGTTGATAAAATCAGCTTTAGACTTGGTTTTAAACGATACTCTTGATGAAAATGCTATTTTTGGAGGGGATGAACCCGGAATGTACGTATTCCCCCAAGTTAACATGTCTTTTGACGCTATCTATGCATCCATAAAAATGTTGGAAATTATTTGTAAAAGTGGTAAGACCCTTTCAAATCTTGCTGCAGATATAAAAGAATATCATAGGAACGTATTTTCAGTGGAATGTGAGCATACCCAAAAAGCAGCGGTTATAGATTCTTTGAAAAAATATTATGAAGGTAAAGGAGATTTGACTTTAGTTGATGGTTTACGGGTTGATTTGGGTGATTCTATAGTAATCGTAAGGCCATCAAGATTTGACCCATTAATAAGAGTATATTTGGAGGCCAAATCTCCAGAAAAATTACAAATATTGATCCAGGAAGTAAATAAACTTATTTAGGGGCTATGATTATATTTTTAGAACTATTTATAAGGTTAGATGGCTTTGACGGAACATTAATCGTAATCTAAAATCAGGTCTAGTAAGTTAGTAGGGGGACTATTATGGTAAATGATCCCAGATCTAGAATTGAAAGTTTTTTGGCGGATAAAAACCTTATAATAGCATCAAACCGGGGCCCAGTAGAATTTCAAAAGGATGAAAAAGGAAAAATAACAATGAAAAGGGGGGCGGGGGGACTGGTATCTACCTTACTTCCGCTGATGGAAACGGTTAATGGAACCTGGGTGGCTAGTGCCATGTCACTGGTGGATGCGGAGGTTGCCGGGAAATATCCGGAAAACCGAGTGCCCATAACCGAGGATGACTTTAAGTTTTGGGTTCCTTTTGTGGTGGTGGATAAGGAGAGGTACGAGTACTTTTACAGTGTGATCAGCAACCCTCTGTTATGGTTTGTCCAGCACTACATGTGGAATACTCCTTACACTCCTGAAATCGATGAAAATATTCATAAAGCATGGAAAACAGGATACGAGTATGTTAATAAACTGTTTTCTCGTAAAATCATCGAAGAAGCTAACCGTAATGAAAAAAAGCCCCTAATAATCATTCAGGATTACCATTTATACCTTTGCCCTTCCTTTATTCGAAAAGAATTAGGCGACATCTTTTTAAGCCAATTCATCCATATTCCCTGGCCGCAGCCAGATTACTTCAGTTTAATTCCTCAATACATGGAAGAAGCTATAATTAAAGGCATTTTGTCTAATAACATTGTAGGATTTCATATAGCAAAATATGCAACCAACTTCATGATGACCTGTGAGAAATATGCAGAACGAGTGGATTATGATCGAGGAGTGGTGTACTTCGAAGGTCGTGAGGTTTATATTAAAAATTATCCCATATCGGTCGATGATGTGGGGATCAAAGAATTTTCCGAATCAGATGAAGTGAAAAAAAAAGAAAAATTAGTCAAAGAGATCAAAGGTGACAACTTACTTATTTACCGTACAGACCGGTCAGATCTAAGTAAAAATATTATTAGAGGATTTAAAGCCTACGACCTTTTTTTAGATAAATATCCTGAATTCAGGGGCAAGGTGAAATTTTTAACCACAGGTAAGCCCACCAGACAGCAAATAAAGGAATATCGAGATTATCATGCGGAAATAATGAAATTAATTGGCCAAATCAACTCTAAACATCTTAAAAACCAATGGAAACCCATTGAATATATATTCAAAGCTGACTATGCACTGGTATCTGCGGCGTTTAAAAATTATGACTGTCTCCTGGTAAATCCCATAGCGGACGGCATGAATATAGTGCCTAAAGAGGCATCAGTTATTAACAAGAACAACGGGGTCCTTATACTATCTGAAAAAGCAGGATGTTACGAAGAATTAGGGGAATACTCTCTGAATGTAAATCCATTCGACGTATCCCAAACAGCTGACGCCATTTATGA
>JAUYBK010000129.1 GCA_030693105.1 Methanobacteriaceae archaeon
ACATAAACTAGTTGAAGAGATTCTTTGGAAGAAACAAAAAAATTGGAGAGTACAGGAAATATAGCAGCACCGTAAACAATGGGAATGAAGAGTAAAACTTCGATTACCTTATAAGAAGCGGTATACCATCCTACCACAGCATTACCTTGTAATAATGAAAGCAATACAATGTCTACCCTAAACGCAATAGTAGAAAAAATTGAAGCTATAGATAAAGGTAACGCTAAGACCATTTTGGACTTCCAAAAATTCCAGTTCACCTGCAACTGGGGCCGGGGAAATTTGGCCAGATATATGAAGAAAGTATAAACCAAAACTATTCCACTGGTTATCAAATAGATTAGGGCAAACCATTGAATACTAAAATTATTGAATATTCCATAAAATACTCCAATGATGAGTACGATACTGTATAAAATGGTTCCCACTGACTGATATTCCAGTTTTTCATGTGCTTGGAATACTGAATAGAAGAGCTGAGTAAAAGACGTGAACACCATCCAAACAGCAAAAATGTAAACCACTAAAATAGTCTGGGAGGGGTAGTTAAGGATGTTGATCAATAATACTATCAAACCCATTGTAAGGAAACTCAAAACCAGTTTAATCACAATAAGATTTCCAATATAATGAGGAGAAATAGATTTGTCCCTGGAAATTTCCCTTACCGCCAATATAGAAAGACCCAAATCTGCAAAAACTCCCATAATCATGGTAAAAGATAGTCCAAAGGATAAAATACCAAAACCATCAGCCCCCAAATAGCGAGCCAAGTAAATAGTGTAAAAGAAGGCCAGAATATAATTTATAATCTGGGCAATAAAAAGAACTCCCGTATTCTTAAAAATTCTCTGTACTGTGTTCATTCCTACTCCTCGTAAGCCCCTCAAACACGACGATTTTTATTTGATTTAATAATAATTGTTTTGGGAAGATATAATTTTTTATACCGCTAAATGCTCCCTATAATTTACGGGAAAAAAATGCATTAATTTTTTAAACATCCTAAAATTATACGAATTCAATAAAAAAAATATGCCAATTTCTATAGAGAATTTCTATAAACCTCTAAAATTGAGAAGGAATACAAATTATAAAATAATTAATAATATCAATAAAGCCTTAACGGGAGTCTTTATCGATAAGAACATCTTAAAATGTTTAATAGAAATCATTCAAAAATGAAAAATAATCATACAACTATAAAAATGGGGTTAATAGAACTTCTCTATATTCAATTATATCGGCTAGACAATTCTGTCACAATATTTTTATGAATCCTGCACATACTATTGAGCAAGAGAAACTCTCGCTATTAATCAGCAACTCTATCAAACCCAGAATGTATCAACCAAAAAAAACCAGATATAAGGAGTGTATTAATGGATTCACCAAAAAGCAACAAAAAAGCAGTGGAGAGCCAAAACCCCCAGAAATTATTGGAACAATACCAAAAATCCCTTAAAATCTTTGCGAACTCTGAAAACGGTCCGATGGCAGCTGAAACTCTTCTTAAAATAGGCGAAGTTTACGAAAGATTAAACAAACATGATAAAGCTTTAGAAAACTATTTCATTGCCTTAAATCTCTACCGTGACGAGAAAGATCATAAGGGAGAAACTCAAACACTCATTTCCATGGGTGATCTATGGGAAAAACAAAAAGAGTACTCTGAGGCCCGTAAATATTATGAAAAGGCCTTGGATATTTGTCAGAGAACAAGTAACTTTGAAATGGAAAATAATGTATACCACCTGATATCTCGTTGTTATCAGGCGGAGGGGTCTTTGGAGGATGCCGTAGAAATCTACCAGAGGCTAAATGAATTTCCTTTGAATGCCTCACAGGAAAACGAAGAACAACTCCAAATGGGAATGCTTAAACTAGAATTATCTAAAATTCATCTCTCTATAGAGAATGGTTTAATACTCCTTTTTTATATCATAGCCCTAGTAGTGGCAGAGCTGATAACCATTTATTATTTGCCCAGTTGGGGCATCTTACTCCAGGGCTTAGTAATAATCTTTCTAATTATCCAATCTTCATTAACTAAATCCATTAAGTTCTCCTATCTTCTACAGGCCATGATTTTGATCCCTCTTGTTAGGATTATGAGTCTTAGCATACCTGTAACAGAAATAAAACCCATTTACTGGTTATTAATTTTGATTGTGCCCATATTATCCGCCTGCTTTTTCTTGATGCGTAGCCAGAATATCAGTAGAAGTAGAGCTGGCCTTAAGATGGGAAATCTACCTTTACAGTTAGTAGTTAGCTTGAGTGGGCTGGCTATAGGATTCATTGAATACCTAATAATGGAGCCCGCCGCCCTCATATCCAATTTGAACACAATTAATCTAATTTTTGCGAGTATCATAATTATAATATCCACCGGTTTAACGGAAGAACTAATTTTTAGGGGAATAATCCAGAAAAACGCTGAAAATTTAATGGGAAAAACTTGGGGAATTTTATTTGTTTCAGTACTTTTCACCAGTCAATACATCGGTTGGAATTCCCTTCCGGAGTTAACTTTCGTTTTTGGAGTTTCAATCTTTTATGGATATGTTTTTCAGAAAACAAAGAGCATATTAGGAGTTAGCCTGTCCCATGGCCTTTCTAACGTGGTTCTTTTCCTGATTCTACCCTTTCTATTATAAATCTAAAATTATATGATACAACAACACATAAATTAGTTGTAATGATATCCATAATCACTTCTACCACCACCAACGTAAGCATGGCCAACACCATGAATTACAGTCTTATAGTCGTGGTGTTCATTCTTTCCTTCTTATTCTTGAAGAATATTTTTAGTGTGAAAGTTCAAAAACAGCGCCAAATGCGAATGCTGGTGCGTAACTTCAACATCGTCACTATTCCTCTCATACAAATTTTCATAGCCATCTTGACTTATCAAATAGCTTTTTTCCTTAAATTTTAGGCAACATAATTGCCATATGTCCTTCAGTTATTACTTAACACAGCCATCTTTTCAATATGAATTATAGGAGTGATTATTGTGCAATGAAGAACCGACTTATTTTAACTGCGTTAAATCTCCACCATAATCTCATTTCTCCTTAAAAATCCTGGTACCGCTGGATTGTTGTACTGGGCAATTATAAAATTCGATTTAGGTTCTAACCCCTTTTTCCGAAGCCAATTTTTTAGTTCTTCTACCTTTTTGTAGGCCAGTTTTTCTTTAACTCGTCCGGAGAACCTTAAAACCGCTGTTTTCTGGTTTTTCACTTCTTTAAATTTTATTCTTTTATCGTTAGGTTCGGGGAGGGTTTTCAGAGTGTATTTTTGGGGCATGGTGAAGGATATGCGATGAATATTCTTTTTTGTTTTTTCTT
>JAUYBK010000138.1 GCA_030693105.1 Methanobacteriaceae archaeon
TTTACGGGTTATAATCACTTCGTCCTTGGGCAAAATCCCCGGATGTGCATTCATAACTCCGGGGGCAAATAAGGTGTTGGTCTCGAGTTTAAAGTCAATTTCAACTCTATTAACTCCGGCTTCATTTAGAAGTTTTCCCCCTTTAAGGGTAAGGGAAAACAATCCGGTATCAAATTGCAAAGTAGCAACCTGCTCATTTTCATAAAACAAACGCCGGTTAAAACGGCCTTTAATCTTATAGCCAGAAGGTATGAGAACATCAGCATCTCTACTATTAAATTGATAACGGGCTACTGATCTAAGACCGTGTTCTTCCCTTTGTTTGCCATTAGGTTTTTGATATTTTTTTAAAGCAGTTCTCAAGTTTTGCATGGACTCATGTGAAGTAACACGACCATCTACACAAGTGAAAGTAGCACCAGGGATGTATTTTTCACATACTTGTCGATATCCTCCCGATACGTGAGCTAAAACTTCCATGTCCTTTAAATAATTCTTTAAACATTTTCCGGTAAGGTCAATTTCCTCTTCTGACCACTCGCCAGTGGTAGAGACGTCGTAAGACTGAATTGGGTAAGTTTTTTCCATTTCACGCGGGCAAACTCCAAATGGTGAAGTTAAAATTCCTTCCTGGAATCCTTTAGTTGCTTTTTGAAAAATGCGGTGAGAACGGGAGGTGGAATAAGGTTTTCCCATACTGCAGGGTAAAACCACAACCACTTCTCCTAACGGTTCTAAAAGGGACATCCGGTCACGCCAGCGAACTGCTTCGGGACGGTGGAGTGATGATTCAGTGGTGCAAATGACTTTTATCATGTTATTTTCCGTTTATTCTTACTTGTTATATTTCAACTCTTGGAAGGTGATCTGGACGTTCGTACCATTGTCTCCATCGAGTTTTAGCTCACCTTTTATCTGTTCGGTTAGGTTATAAATTAACTGCATGCCCAGGGAATTGGTGTTATGGGGGTCAAAATCTGCAGGTAAGCCTACACCATCATCCTCAACTTCCAATAAAAACTTTTTATTATTTATTTGCCTTAATTTAACCGTTACTGTACCTTTTTCTTTTTCAGGAAATGCATACTTGAAGGAATTGGTTAAAAGTTCGTTTAAAATTAATCCCATGGGTATTGCCGTATTAATATCCAACATAAACTCATCTGAATATACATTAAGGAGGATTCTTTGAGGGTCATTTACATAAGAGTGGAAAATTTTGTTGGCAAGGCTTTCAACGTAATCCTTAACATCTATCTTCTTAAGTTGTCCGGATTGGTATAGTTTCTCGTGGATCAAGGCCATGGTCTTGGCCCGGCTCTGAGAGTCCCTGAAAATATCCCGGGCAACTTCATCTTCAATGTAACGGGACTGCAGGTTCAATAGACTGGACATGATCATGAGGTTGTTTTTCACCCGGTGGTGAATCTCCTTCATCAGCATGTCCTTGTCGTCCAGGGCCTGCTGCAGTTGTTCTTCTATTATTTTGCGCTGAGTTATGTCCCGAGCAACGTGCACACTCCCCAAAACTTCCCCGGCGTCATCGTAGATAGGAGTGGTGGTAATTAAAAAGAAACCACCCAAATTCTCCTCGTGCACTTCTGATGAGTGTTCATGGTCGTCGTGCAGGAGCATGGCATGGGGACAAGTATCAATGGGGCCGGATGTCCCGTGGACCACCTCATAGCAGTGTTTACCTATAAGTTCTTCTGGTTCAGTTCTCAAAGCATCTGCCATAGCTTTATTAACTTTAACTACACTATGGTCTCGGTCTATGATGGTAATTGCATCAGAAATAGCGTTAAAAGTCTTTTCACACAACTCTTGAGGTTCAATATCTTTTAGGTACATCATTAATCACCCTTTCGTTTAACATAATCTCCATTTAACCATTTAACACCCGTTAAAAGAGCTAATTCTCTTTTAAAAGCCACTAAATTATTTAAATCAAGATTTGAGATATCATCCTCTCCAACGATTTGAGTTAAAGTTGATAATTCCTTATTAGACTCATTTAAAAAGTTTTTAAGTTTCCTAACGCCCTCTTCAACGTCAAGCTGTTTTATTAATTGAGGATTCTGGGTTGCCACTCCTGTGGGACACAACCCACTGTAACATATTCGGTACTGCTGGCAGTTCATTGCTATTAGAGCTGCGGTTCCTATATAAACAGCGTCCGCACCAAGAGCCAGACATTTTGCAAAATCACTGGAACTACGCAGTCCTCCCCCTGCTATTAACGAAACTTTTTCCTTTGTTTCCATTTTCTGGAGCGTTTTGTAAGCACGGGGCAGAGCGGCCATAATTGGTATCCCCACGTTATCCCGAACGTAACGGCTGGTAGCTCCCGTACCCCCCCCAAAACCGTCCAGGGCAATAAAATCTGCACCAGCCTCTGCCAGGATCCTAACATCGGCTTCTACATTACCGCAACCTATTTTAGCCCCCACTGGAACTCCATCAGTTAATTCTCGCAGCCAAGAAATTTTTTCTTTCAACTCCGAGGGGTTAGTGATATCTGGGTGATGAGCAGGGGAATAAGCCGCTTCACCCTTATCCAGCCCCCGGATACGCGCCACTTCCGCGGTGATCTTCTCAGCCGGAAGATAACTACCCTTACCAGGATAAGCACCCTGTCCAAACCTGATTTCCACGGCACTTGCATATTTAATTAGTTCTTCGTCAACTCCAAACCTTCCGGTGGAGTACTGGACTATCATATAATCAATAAACTGTTTTTCTTCTTCCAGAACCCCACCTTCACCCGAGTTAAATCCCAATTTTAAATCCTGGGCAGTTTGACTGATTATGATCCGTACATTTTTTGACACTGCTCCAAAACTCATCCCTGAGATGATGAGTGGCGAGGATACTTTAAAAGGCCTTTGTGCTGCCGGGCCTATGATAACTTGAGTGTTAACGTGGTCTTCCTGGTTCAATGGTATTCGAAATATCTGTGCCGGGACAAAGTGCAAGTCGCTCCAGTTAAAGGCCAATTCTTTATCTGAGCCCATGGAGGACACTAAGTCCAGACCTTCACTTTTATCCTTAATGTCAACCATATCCTGATATGTTTGGTCCTTTTCACTGGAATACTGCTTTCTAATGAAGCTTTTGTTCACCCCAGCTTCTTCTTTATCGCAGTAGTAGCGTCCTTTGAGTCCATATTTGTAGTAAATGGTGCAAGTCTCACATATACAACCTGAAGCACTAATATCTGCCTTACTGGATATCAAACCACAGTAAAGCACTTCTCCACTACACTCATGGGGGTAGCTAGGACAAAGGGGACAATGACAGTGCTTTCTATTTTCAGGGGTGTCTTCTACTTTCATTCTTAGTTGGGCCGCGTCCTGAACCATGGAAGTTCTCCTTTTTTTATGGGAAGATTGCTCTATTAATCCTGAATGAAACGTCGAGGGTCAGTTTCAATATCCACCAGAACTGGCCCGCTAGTTTTCAGGGCCTCTTCGACTGCAGCAGTAAGCTCTTCTGGTTTTTCAACCCGTATTCCAGTTCCACCACATTTATGGGCGAAACTGGCGAAATTTGGATTTTTGAGTTCAGTCTGCCAGTTATGATAGTTTTCTACCTTTTGTTCCTGCATGATCATGGCCAACTGGTGGTTGTTCATTAAAAATATCTTAACCGGAAGTTCGTACTTCACTGCTGTAACAAAATCAGCCATAACCATGGAAAAACCTCCGTCTCCAGTGATGCATGCGACCTGCCTATCTGGATACACTAACTGAGATGCCAGGGCAGCAGGAAGGCCAAAACCCATGGTAGCTAGGTATCCTGACATCAACATTTTCTGGGTTTTCTTCATCCAGAAGTTGCGGCCAAACCACCAACCATTCTCACCAGTATCCAGGGTTATAATGGCATCATCAGCCAGCATCTCGTTTAGAACCTTGATTATGTATTGAGGGCGGATCGGAGTCCGGGTACCATCAGCCTCTTCATCTAAAAGATCAAGCCATTCCTGTTTTAGGTCTGCAATTTCCTTTCTATACTCTGGCCTTTCTTTTTCCTTCACCATTCCCACCAGTTGCGGTAATAGTTCGGCACTGTTTCCCCAAAGACCAACTTCCACCGGGTACTGGCGGGCAATCATTAGTGGGTCCAGATCTATCTGCACCGTCCTTTTTTCAGGTATCTGAGTCATATCTGAGAAGGAAGAGCCAATAACAATTAAAAGGTCGGTTTCGTCTACCAATACCGTGGAGGCTGTGGACCCGATGGTACCGTGGCTGCCAACGTAGAACTCGTGGGCCTCGTTGATCACGCCCTTACCCCGGAAGGTGGTGGTTATAGGAGCGTCAATTTTTTCGGCAAAACTAATCAGAACATCTCCTTGCCCCATAGCACCAAAACCAGCCAAAATAACGGGTCTTTTTGCCTGATTAATGGCCTGGGCTGCTTGCAAAACTAGAAAAATGGGTTGGGACACGGCATTGTTAGGAAAACTTCCCTCAAATGGAACGGGCCGGCCCCGAAAAGGTTCTTTCTGCACATCGTTGGGAATGCCAATATGGGAAACTCCCCTTTCCAGAAGGGCATGTTTCATTCCCAGGGTAGTCAGGTTGGTAGTCTGTTCGGGAGACATTAAAACTTTGTTGAATACGGTAAGGGGTTCGAAAAATGAGTGCTGGTCAATTTCCTGAAAAGAACCCGGACCCAAGAGTTGTCGTTTGACCATTCCGGTAATGGCTAGAACCGGGGAATGGTCCAACTTTGCATCATACAGGCCAGTAGCCAGATTGGTAGCGCCCGGACCAGCCACAGTTAGACAAGCGGCCAAATGCCCTGTCAATTTTCCGTAGGCAGAGGCCATCATGGCTGCAGTCTGCTCATGACGCACCTGGATATATTTTATGCGGTCTTCCTGACGTATGGCATCTACTACGCCCAGAGAAGAAGTTCCTGGTATTCCGAAGACATACTGAATACCCCACTCTGCCATCTGTTTCACCATAACTTCAGAAACAGTAGAATCGCCTTCCTTGTACTCTACCTGTTTACTCAAGAGAATGAAGGTGTTAAGAGGGGAATTGCAAACCGGGCACCTCCAATTTTCTGGTAAATCCTTAAATTTAACCCCTTCTCGCTTTTCATCAAGAATGTAGTTACATACCGTGCATCTATACCTGGCCATTTCACTCCCCCATTTTATGAGCTGAATATAACTGTATAATACTTATTTTTAAAAATAAATAAAAGCATCTCTTTTGGTATAAAAATCGGGTAAAAAAAGGACCCTAATCAAAAAGAGTATTATTACTCTTTTTTGCCAATTTTTTTCCTTACCAATTTTTTCCTTATATATCCAGTGGGTCTAAAATATATTTATCATGGAAAATTACAAGATCAACAGTCGGGACGAGATCCTACACTTCATCCCTACCAGTTCCTACTACAAACTATTAAAATCATTGAAATACTTCCAAAAGAAACGTGGAATTATATTACACGTAGTTGGAGCTCCTGGCACTGGAAAATCTACCAATATTTATCACGCATTTGAAGAAATGGGGTTAAACGTTTACGAAGCTAGTTTGGTTCTAGACCATCCCTATTTAACTCCAAAAATGGTGTTTAATTTCACGTTAGAATCTATGAAAGATGATCTGAAAGTTAAAACTGATGAAGAACTTTACCAACGTCTCAAAGAATTTGACGCAGTTTTGTTTGCCGATAAATTCCACGATTCCCACCTTTTAAACGATAATACTTCTGGTTTTTGCCAATGGACTGCTCATAACGGGTGGAAAACATTCCCTTATTATTTATTCTGCCTGGGAGAATATATAAAACGTAGAAAAGAATTCAACGACATAAACATTGTTCTACAAACGGCATGGAGGATTAATACTGGTGGAAAAAAGCGGGACCTTTTCACGGATTTGGGGCCCATATCTAAAGCATCCTTATTTTTTTTGAAAATCCCTTTCAGTGTGGTGGAAATATCTTACTCTCCGGCGGAAACTATAAGTATAGTGAAAAGTCACTTAGAGGATGCAGATGAGGACCGAATTAGGACTTATATTGAGTTATATGGATGTAAGCCCCGTTTGATATGTGAAGTTATGAAAAATTAATGAACTATGGATGGGTAATTAAATGAGAGATAAAATCTTCGTAACCCTCCTTAAATCTACCAGAGTGAGTTGGGCATCTAAAAACGTTAACATGTTCCTTTTGGCCCTTACTTACGCTTATTTTTTGGATATTACCATTAATAATCCCCTGGAGATATTGGGTGGACTGTTGTTGGTATCTGTCTTGTGGGGGGCGTTGTATACTCTTAATGACTGGACTGATTTGGATGTGGACCGTCGAGATCGGTATAAGTGGAATCGGGCTTTCATCCAGAACAAAGTACCCT
>JAUYBK010000143.1 GCA_030693105.1 Methanobacteriaceae archaeon
CGATATTCTTAAGGTCGTTCATATCAGAGAGTGCTCTTAATAAGACAGGGTATCTTAAAACCGATGCACAGGTTAAGCGAATTGTATCTCAAAATAAGTTTTATAAAAATCCTACCGCAGACATTCCACCTTATTTAATTGCTTATGTTATCTTTGAGCAAAGGGAGAAGAATTCTCCGAATCTTTCAACAATTACAATAAAAGAACTTTTAACACTTAAAGGAAATGTCGGGAGGATATTTTCGCTTAGTCGTGAAAAATTAGAAGAAATACTTAAACTTCTTTCAAGTCCTCAATATAATCAGCTTATATATCTGGCTACCTCCGCAGGATTGGATCAGGTTGGTTTAAAGTTTAAGGGAAATTCATTAGAACTCCTTAAAATGTATTACATAAAAGAAAGAAAAAGATGAAACATTACAAACCTCTCATAGAGCATATTTCTGCAAAGATAAAAGAATATCAAGCTCAACCTTCAGCAAATAGGGTATTTGTGCTTTATGGACTTCCTTTGTCTGGAAAAACTCCTGTTGCAAGGGAAGTGGCTAAAAGTCTCAATGGGAAATACATTGATCTTCTGAAAGATAAACTAAGCATGTTAACCCCAAAATTTGGGTTATATACTCCTCTTAATCTTAAACGAGATATAAGTTCTTGGGCTAAGGAAACGGACTCTCTATTAGTAATAGATGAAATAGAAGCTCTTTTAGATACATGGACAAGAGAGCAACACGAAGATCTATTAAAGCTTCTATCAGGCTTGGGAGGTCGTATGCATTGTCCAGTTTTGATTGTGACAAGGCTAAACCTTTCTTATGAAGATTTTATGGGTAAAGACAGGATTTTCAAGATATCCTAAAGGTGAGGTGGAAGATATTGAATAAACTTATCAAAATAAAAGGTGGTTTTGTTAGGGCAGTAAAAATAACAGACGATTTTTTTGACGAGGAACTGAATACACACAAGCTCGAAAGCTATTATGTTAACCCTTTCGCGCTCGATGCTTTTTATTCCATAAGTAAAGGCTTACATCCAACTTCAAGGAGTAGAGTGCACTTAATTAGCGGTACTTATGGAAGTGGTAAATCTCATTTTGGACTGGTTTTCGCTAATTATTTGACAAAAAACAGTGGCTCCGAAAACTTTGAGATGCTTTTTCGTCGCATAAGAGAAAAAACCCCAGATAAGGCAACCGAAATTTACAGTATCCGAAATATTGATAAACCATATCTTATTATCTTATTAGAAGGCCATGACCCAGATGGCGCAGAACATGCTCTTTTGAAAGGATTAAAAGATGCTTTAACAGATTCAAAAAGAGGAAATCTCCCTGAAGAAATCTTGAGAACCTCCTATCAAAGTGCGTTAAGTAAAATAGAGGATTGGGAAAAGGAAAAACCAGATTTTATCAAAGAGATGGGAAAAGTGCTGGAAGAGAAAGGACATGATGTTGATACCTTAAAGGGTAATTTAAAGGAATTTAATGAAGATGCATACCGTTTCTTTAAAGAGTTACATAGGGAGATAACAAGACACGAGTTTATTCCCGAATATAATGAAAAGGTTTCCGAAATTTATCCCAAGATAAGTGAGCTTTTAATTAGAGAATATCAATATAAAGGAATAGCAATCATCTGGGATCAGTTCAATGAACATTTAGAGTCAACCCGCCCCGGGGATTTAGGAAAAGAGGTAAGTTTTCTTCGTGACTTTACCGAGAAAGTAGAAAGAAGCGGAGAAAATCAAATACACTTAATTTTCATTTCTCATAATCTACCCCGTACATATGTGCAGGGAAGAGTCACAAAAGAAGCTTTAGACAACTGGAAAACATTTGAAGGCCGAATTAAACAACCCACACCACTTACATCTGTTGAAGAAGCAGAGGAATTAATTAGTTATGCAATAACAAAATCAAGAGAGACGGAGGAATGGAAAATAGTTGAGCAACAGATAAAGCGTGATACAAGAACGTTAGATAAAATTGTTGAACTTGGTTTATATCCAGGAAAGGATAGGAATTGGTTAGTAGAAATTGTATTTAAGGGTGGATTTCCAATGCACCCCATTACGATTTATTGCTTACCAAGAATCTCTGATGTTGTGGGGCAAGCAGAACGGACAATGTTTACATTTTTTGAGGAGGAAATCAAAGAGGGAGGATTAACCAGATTCATAAATGAAACTCCAATCTTAAATGCTGAAGGTAAATTGAATTTCTACACAGGAGATAGACTTTTTGACTTCTTCAAAGAAGCTATCGAGAATACCTCAGACACTCGTCACATTATAAAAAAATATAGCGAGGCAATGAGTAAGGTTGGAGATCCGCAGGATGTTTTGACCCAACGAATAATGAAAGCCTTAGTCATTATCAATACTATAAAGACTAAACATCCCATACCCTTAGTAGCTACACCTCACAATCTTAGCTTATTACTGGATATTGAGGAACATAAAATTAAATCATTGTTAGATTCGCTAAAGGCAAGCGAAGTCCTTTGGGTAAAAGCCACTGGTGAATATGATTTTCGAGTAGGAGAACAAATAAGCAATTTCAAAGATGATTTTGAGAAGGCAAAGGAAGCTCTACCTTGGGACAACCCTATATTTACTTTGAAATCGGCTTATCCCCCACAAGATATCGTAGCGAGGGAATATGAGAAAAGGTATCGAGTTGCAAGGCGACTTTTTGCTGAATATATCAATGTTGAAGGCTTAAATAACATTAATGTGTATGAAAATCAAATTAAAAATGAATATAAAGATGGGATAGTTCTTTATGTTGTTGTTGAAAGTGATAGCGAAATTGAGGAAGCTAAGAAAAAAGCCGTTAATATGAGGAATCCCCAGATTGTGATTGCTATTCCAAAACATCCTCTAAAAATTTACGAGACTCTAAGGAATGTTAGGGCACTTGAAAAATTGGAAGAAAAACCTGCCTATACTTCAGAAGATACACAACCCTATCGCGAATGGAAAGATAGATACGATCAGGAGAAGCAAAAACTCAACACGGAAATAAATAACTGGAAGAGAATTGAAAATCTTTATTGGTTTTCTGGTGGAGAAGGTTTGGACACCGCTGACAAGAAAGATACCGATATTGCTGATGCCATTATGTCCAAAGTTTTTAACAAAACTCCAATAGTAGAACATGAGAAAATGGCAAATCGATCAATGCATGATCAAAAAGCTGATAGGATAAAACTAAATACAGCAATCCTCGATATAAAACAGAAAGAAATTGCATATCAAGCAAAGGGGAAGGCTCCTTCAGAAAAAACAATTTTAGAGCAAACTTTTGATCCACAAGAGATGCTAAAGAAAAGAACAAGTGGGAATTTTAATTTCTATGAATTTATTGAACCTGCTAGTGGAAATATGAAAGAAGTCTGGGACGTGATGAAAACAGATCTATTGGAATTAGGGGCTAACCCTAACTTCCAAAAGATAGTCAGAGAACTACAGATGCCCCCTTATGGTCTTTGTCCCCGAGTAATAGAACTATTTCTAAGCGCTTTTCTAAGATTTTATCGTAATCATTTTACAATAAAAACGAGAAAAACAAAGTATGCACCGTGGGAGAGAAGGGATTTCACTGGAGATACTATATATGAGATTGTGAATAATCCAGACCCTGAGAAAGTATTGATTGAATACCGACAAGCTCTTCCTTTAGAAGATAAATTCTTAGAAAAGATTTGGGAAATCACATTTCCAGATAAAGATTGGCCTGCATTATCCCCTATTGATGGGATAGGAGAATTGTTTGTAGAGTGGTTTTTAGGGCTGCCAAAGATTACTCGCTTTGCAGCCGACTTATCTCTTAAAACAAAGAGTTTTATAGAAGGCCTTAAAGATATAAATAAAGATATGAATCTTAGAGTATTGCTTCTTGAAAACTTACCATCTGCCTTAGGTCTTGATAAAAAATTTAATCAATGGGTCGAAGGTGATGTAGAAATTTTTAGTAGTTCCTATAAGGAGATAATCGAGGAACTTAATAATTATCCTGAGTATGTGGCCAAAGAAATTCGGCGGATATTTAAGGAGATATTTGATGTAAAGGGGGACACAGAGTCTGACATAATGGAGAAAATTAAGCACTGG
>JAUYBK010000147.1 GCA_030693105.1 Methanobacteriaceae archaeon
TGATCCGGCCTAATTCGTTGAAAGTAACCTTCTCCCCGATAATACTCTGACCATCACCAGTTAAAGTGATCTTCCGCAACTGGTTACCCCGCAGCCCAGCAACGTGCAACACATTTTGATAAAATAAAATGGCCGATGGAGCCAGTGTAAGTTCCGTGTAAGCCCGTAGTGGTTTTATAAACCCAGTAGCAGTATCGTTGCCCTGATATAAAGGCCAACCGTAGTTTTCACCCTTATAGATAATGTTAATCTCGTCATTTTTTGTAGATCCGTGTTCTGCTTCGTAGAGGGTGCCATTAGGACTCCAGGATATGCCCTGGGGATTGCGATGGCCGTAGCTATACACCAAATTACCAAAAGGATTGTCACTGGGGGTAGAACCGTCAGGGTTAAGACGCAGAATCTTACCTCCCAAGGAATTAGTGTCCTGTGCCGAATTGGGATTACCTGCGTCCCCGGTAGTTAAGTATAGTTTACCGTCGGGGCCGAATTTCAGACGCCCTCCGTTGTGAATGGGTGAACTAGGGATATTGTCCAGAATTACAGTTTCGTTGGTGAGCTTATCATTTAAAACGAAGCGCGAAATGAGGTTCACTCTGCCCTTAGTGTAGTACACGTAGACATATTTATTTTGGTTGAAGTTAGGGTCTACGGCAATGCCCATCAGTCCAGACTCCTGGTTGGCAGTGACAGAGAGGTTAGCCACCACTTTAGTTTGGTTCCCCGTCATTAAGTTGACCCGTCCAACTCTTTCAGTGAATATCATCCTTCCGTCGGGTAAAAAATCAATGGCCCATGGTACTTCCAGGTTCTGAGCTACTACTTCCGTTGGAAGTCCTGAATCCGAGATTGGCCTGGGTGTAGCCAGGTATACTACTGCAAAAACTGCTATAAGCACTATAATTAATCCTAAAATTACGATTTTCCGGTTCAAACTCTCCCCTCCCTATACTAATTTGTACTTTTTGGCACTTGAATTTTTGTAAAATCAAATGAATCATTAACCCCCTAGATCCAATATCCAATAAAGGTGGTTTCATGTTAGAAGAAGTTCATCATCTCCTGTTACAGGAAAAACTAAGCGAAATCAGAAGGATCGGTATTGGTCGAGTCGAATTTAGGGAAGGAATAAGGGAAATTGGACGGTTAATATGTTATAATTTTGTGGATAGTTTAGAAAAAAATATTATTGAAGTTAAAACTCCCATGGGGACTGCCGAAGGAGTGAAAATCAAAGATCGAAAAAATATTATAGTGGTCAGCGTACTGCGTGCTGCCATTCCCATGGTGGAAGGAATAATGCGGGTCTTCCCGGAAGCGCAATCCGGTGTGGCAGGAGCATGGAGGAGTGATGATCCCCCATTTCCAGTGGAAGTTGGTTACTTGCGATTGCCAGAAGTTAATGATAAGATAGTGATTGTAGCCGACCCCATGCTGGCCACGGGAAACACCATGGTGGCCATAATGGACCGGATAAAGGAACTAGGGACTCCTCGCCGGATGGTACTATTCAACATCATTGCTGCCCACGAAGGATTAGATAAAGTCCTGAAAAAACATTCCGACGTGGAGATATACACGGCTTCAGTGGAAAAAGAACTCAGTTCTGATGGTTATATCGTTCCGGGCTTGGGAGATGCTGGAGATAAGTGCTTTGGTAGCCCGGTAACTAAATAAATTAATAAATTGATCTTTCGTGGGCCACCGCCACAATACCGGGCAGTCCCTGCACTTCTAATCTGTGTATGGCCTCCATACCCTCGTCGGGGAAAGCCACTACTTCTGATGATACTACTTTACTGGTTAAAAAAGCTGCTGCCGGGGGGGTGACTATAAAAAGAGAATTATGTTTTTTTAAGGCTTGAATGGTTTTTTTTGATAGAGCACCCTTGCCAACGTGCATGCGAACGCCTGCTTCGGATAAAGGAATGATGGTTTCTTCTATTTCTTCCTTGTTGCTGGTGGTGGGGGCTATACCTGCGGGGCTGACTGCAGTGTGCATGATTACCGCTCCTTCCAGATCTATCAAATTTTCACCTTGAGAGATGTAGCGAACCAGTTGGGGTAGAGCAGCATCTCTCCCCGTGTAAATGATTCCAAAAATGGAAATAAAATCTCCCACTTGCAGTTCCTTTACGGAAGATTCAGTAATAGGAGTTTTGATCCGCTTACCCTCCTGTTCCATGTTCATCCTACCGATTATATTAAAGATTTCAAGTCAGCTAAAAATGCCTCAATATGCTCCTTCTTCAAATGAGGCATAAGTATTATGCGTATAGCCCGGGGATGAGCAGATATGGACATTAACCATCCTTTTTCTGTCATTGCCGTGAATATTTCCTCCAGTGATATCTGGGAAGATTTGAAAGCCACGATATTTAATTCTGGCTCCGTGACCAGTTCAAAGCCCGATTTTATTATCCCTTTGGCCAAAAAATCAGTTAATTCCATGCACCCTTTTGCTATTTCACGGTACCCATCCCTTCCCAAATGTTTTAGCAAAGCCCAAGTAGCGGCGGTACTGGCCCCGGTACGGGTTCCCACCACGGTGGATTGGCTATCTTCAGTAAGATAAGGAGTTTCGATACTCATGGACTCCAGATACTTTTCTTCACGGAATAAAATGCCCCCGGTGGGTATGGGGGCCAGGCCCATCTTATGAGGGTCTATGGTGATGGAAGAAACTCCTGGAATCTTAAAATCAAATTCAGGAAAATCATAACCGGCATCCTGCAAGAAAGGTATAGAAAATCCTCCAAATGCCGCGTCCACGTGTAAGTGCACATTATTATCAATACAGATATCTGATAATCCCGGGATAGGATCTATTTTTCCCAGTTCCGTGGTTCCAGCAATTCCCACTACTGCCACCGTTTTATCAGTTATTAAATTCTCAACCGAAACAATATCAACCTTATAATTATCATCGAGTGCTGCTTCTTTCATATTAAGACATAAAATCTCGGCAGCCTTTTCAAAAGAAAAATGAGCAGATTTAGGCACTATAATTTCACCATCTTTTATTCCCTGCAGATTACGGGCAGCCCGTATAGCCATTAGGTTGGCTTCGGTTCCCCCCGTAATAATGTGGCCGTAAATATCTTTTTTCCCCAGGAGTTCTCCTAAGAGAGTTATGGTTTCATTTTCCAGTTCTTGAGTCCCAGAAAAAAGACCAGGGTCCCCCAGGTTAGATTCAATAAAAAGACAATAAGCTTCCAGTCCCACCGCATGGGGTGCGGTGCACATGGACCCTAATATCCGGCCGGACTGGTAGGTAGAATCCTTTTTTTTGTAATCCCAGAGAGTTTGAATTACTTCTTCCGGGAGAATTCCTTTATCTTGCATAAAATCCCTAAAATAGAACCTTTACGGTCTTTTAAAAATAATAGGTTTAAAAAATAAAGAAATTTGGAGTTTATTTTCAGTTACCATACATCAATTTTCGGGCAGCTTTGAGTAACAGTTTCTTCTCCACTCGGGCCACAGTTTGCCTGACGTCCGCCACGGCATCGGTGTTAGCAGATACCGATGTGATTCCCAGTTCCACCAGTTTTTCCACAATGGATGGTATGCTTCCAGCCTGTCCACAGATACTGGTTTTCACTCCAGCCTTGTTACATTCAATAATAACTCTTTCAATGAGTTTCAAGACTGCAGGGTGACCTTCAGAGTATAAACCGGCTACTTGTTGGTTGTTGCGGTCGATGGCCAATGTGTATTGGGTGAGGTCGTTGGTTCCAAAACTCACGAAGTCCAGTCCCTCGGCTATGAAGTCTTCTATGACCATTGCTGCGGCAGGGGTTTCAACCATGATTCCGAATTCAATGTCTTCTTGAGGTTTCAGGCCCACTTCACGGGCTATGTTCTTGGCCTCTTTTAACTCGTCAGGGTGCTGTAACAAAGGCAGCATGATGCCAATATTAGTGTAGCCTTGCTCAAGCAACTTCTTTATGGCCTTGAACTCGGCTTTGAGTATTTCCGGTTCGTCAAGTTCTCTCCTGATACCTCTCCACCCCAGCATGGGGTTGTGCTCGTGTGGTTCGTCCTCTCCACCGTCTAATGATTGGAATTCGTCAGTAGGGGCATCTAAGGTCCGGTACCATACGGGTTTAGGGTAGAAGGTGTCGACCACCTTCAGGATGTTTTCCACAAGGACCCTGATTAATTCATCTTCCCTTCCTTCCCGGAGGTACTTCTTGGGGTGCACCCCGGTGGTGAGCATCATGTGTTCGGTCCTGAGAAGTCCCACGCCGTCAGCTCCAGTTGCAGCTGCTTTTTTAGCTGCCTCGGGCATGCTTACGTTAACTTTAACTTCAGTTACTGTTAAAAGGGGCGATGCAAACATTGCTGGCTGTTCTGTGGTTTCTTCTTTTTTGGAAGTATCTATGAGTTTACCTTCCCACACCAAGCCCTTGCTACCATCCAGGGTTACCATACTGTTTTCAGTGAGAATTTTAGTGATATCTCCAGTACCAACCACGCAAGGGATTCCTAATTCACGAGATACTATAGCTGCATGGCAGGTTACTCCCCCCTCGTCAGTTATGATCCCGTTAGCCCTCTTCATTGCGGGTACCATGTCGGGAGTGGTCATTACCGTTACCAGAATGTCTCCTTCCTGAACTTTGTCCAGTTCATCGGTGCTGCTGATGATCTTAACAGTCCCCGCAGCCATTCCTGGACTGGCACCCAGTCCCTTGGTGATTATGGTCCTTTCGATTTCTTGCCCTTCCTCAACTGTTACTTCCTGGAGAGTGGTGACTGGTCTAGATTGTAACATGAAAATGCGGTCCCCTTCTATGGCCCATTCAGTGTCTTGTGGGAACTGGTAATGATTGTGGATATTTCTGCCCAGCTCAGTCAGGCGGGATATTTCATCGTCATTAAGAACCTGTTTGTTTTTTAGATCATCGGGCACCGGTAGTTTCACAGTTTTTCCTTGGTCCGGGTCGCGGACAAACATAACGTTCTTTTCACTTACTTGGTGTTCTTCAATCTTTCCAGTTTCTTTTTCTACCCAGTACGTGTCGGGAGTTACGGTTCCGGATACTACTGCTTCTCCCAGTCCCCATGCGGCTTCGATGAGTATTTTTTCCTCGCCAGTGGAGGGGTGAACCGTGAACATTACTCCGGCCTTATCCGCGTTAACCATTTCCTGGACCACCACGGCAATGTAAACCTTGTCGTGATCAAAGTTGTTCTCTTCCCGGTAGAATATAGCTCGGGCCCCAAATAAAGACGCCCAACATTTCTGAACATATTTTAATACGTCATCGTTGCCCTGGACATTTAGAAAAGTGTCTTGCTGACCAGCGAACGATGCTTCCGGCAGATCTTCAGCAGTGGCAGAGGAACGAATGGCTACAAATACATCATCTTTACCAATACGGTGACATAATGCGTTGTAGGCCTCGATTATGGTCCTTCTTGTGTCGTCAGGCATTCTGGCGCCTATAATAATCTTTTTTATCTTCCTAGCCGCTTCCTGAAGTTCTTTGTTCTGGTTAACGTCGAGATCATTTAGAATGCCCATTATTTCATCGAAAACGCCAGTTTCTTCTAAAAACTTCTGGTAAGTAGCGGATGTCACCACAAAACCAGGGGGTACGGGTATGCCTGCCTGGGTGAGTTCTCCTAGGTTAGCTCCCTTTCCACCAGCCACATCAACATCTTCTTTTCTAAGTTCCTCAAAAAATTTGATTAACTCCATTATACCCCTCTTTTTAATCTTTTTTAACCAGCTTTTATGTAATTCTTAAGTGGGTCTATTTAACCAGTTCGGCGCCTTCGTCGATTACGATCTTGCAGGTGACCGGGAATTTCATGGCAGCTCTTCGCAGGGCTTCCTTGGCGTCTTTAAAGTTTTTCTTGTTGGTTCGGATCGTTAAAACCCGCTGGTTAGCGTTAACAATAGCCACAGAGCTTACTGGTTTTCCGAATGCTTTTCGCATACCGTCTTGTACACGATCTGCACCAGCCCCAGTGGCCATGG
Source organism: Methanobacteriaceae archaeon (assembly GCA_030693105.1). Classification (GTDB taxonomy): domain Archaea; phylum Methanobacteriota; class Methanobacteria; order Methanobacteriales; family Methanobacteriaceae; genus Methanobacterium. Next base: position 5,993 of record JAUYBK010000147.1, read on the forward strand.
GGTTTTCACGCACAATGTGGTGCGGGTATACCCTGATCTTCAAGTGGTAGCCCATCCTACCTGCTCTTCTTTGCATGTAACGGTTGGAAGCTATCCTGGAAGCCTCCAAAGCATTGTGGGAAATCTGAGCCTTTTCCTTAAGGGCCAGACTTACGGTAAGTGGGAAATCACTTGATAAGTTACCCATATCATATTGAACAATCCGAGAACCAGGAATTTTACGTATGTAATCTTTTCTAGTGTATGCTCTAACCATCTATTCTTCCTCCGTGTCAAAGTTTAATCTATAATCTCATAAATATTAGGCTTCCTACTGTTGTCTATAATATTTGCACTATCAACTAGAACAAGTAGAAATCTATACTAAAATTAGTTTGTCGATTTGTAATATATAAAATGATCAATTAATTGGCGCTAACAAATAAGATCATTCCCAATACGAATGCAGAATTTTTTCATGTTTTTCCTGATGCCCATAATATCATCTTCAACAGCAGCCCAGATTCTCTAGGATAAAGTTCGGGATGTGGACTGGAAATAATAACCCTTCCCGAACCATAAGTATCATCCAAAATCGCAGCATGCCCTCTGTGCATGGTAATGGTGTTATATCGGGCTAGAGGTGTGTATGATCCTTCTTTATACATGGAAGGGCCATTGGCCACGGAAAGGCGTTTAGTATCAGAATAATTCAAGATATCTTGCCCATAAGAAGTAAATGAGACATTTAATTGTCCATCAAAATTATAGAATTTACTGTATATGTGGGGGGCAATTCCCCAACCAGCATGATAGCCATCAATATAACTAGAGGCAGCATAAGCCCCCGCACATATACCAACAAATCCTTTACCCCCTGAAACAAACTTTTTGATATCTGCACTTTTTATGTTTGGATTTGAAATATAAATCTCAAAATCGCCCCCAGGGATTATTAAAACATCCTGCGAAGATAAAATTTTTGAATTGACTTTATCAGTAAGAGAGTAATTCAAAAAAGTTTTATTATTAGTGTTCTGGTTGTTGAAATCATTGATGATATATACTATTCCATTTATACTATCCGAAGAAGCTCCATCCCCGGCAAAAATTAAGACTTTAATCTCAGTAATGTTTTCTTGGGCCTGATAGGTCTCTGATTTACTCGAATCTTCGAACGCTGATATAGTGACTAAAAATGTGATTGCAGATAATAATAAAATGCTAACTATGATGAATGAAATCCTTATAATCTTTCAATTATCAAGAATTAAAATCTTCATAATTTAAGATATTCATAAGTAATTAAAAAAAAATAAGGTTGGATTTTGCCAACCCAGTAGTTTTTTTGCGTAGATTTACAGTAGGATTTATATTGAGGATTTAATGATTATCATGCCGGGCTTAGAAGCCTGAGCATTGTATCCCCAGGAGTATCCGTTTGCTTTGTAGTTGTAGTCCTTCCAAACACCGTTATTGTATGTTTGAACGGATCGATGGCGACTAGTGTAACTGTTTCGGTACTGTAATATTCTTGCGTTTTGGCCAGAAGATACTAGTTGATTGTATAGGTATTCACTGTTAGCCCAACAGTCTCCTA
>JAUYBK010000149.1 GCA_030693105.1 Methanobacteriaceae archaeon
CAGTCCGCGCAGATTAAGGAAGAATCTGTTAATAGTCTTTATCGCGAGAGCCAGAACCGTATAAGATCCATTGCTCTTATCCACGAGAACCTCTATCATTCCGAGGATTTAGCCAGCATAAATTTCGCCGGATACGTAAAAAATCTGATAACCGACCTTTTTGATTCCTACGGGGTTGATTCTGAGATTATAAAACCAATCTTAAGCATTGACAACGTAATAATGGGTATTGAAACTGCCATCCCCTGTGGCCTTATTATTAACGAAATTGTGTCCAATTCACTGAAACACGGATTTAAAGAAGGAACGGATGGCAAAGTAGAGTTGAATTTGCATGAGACGGGTAAAAGAAGATTTACCCTTAAAGTTAAGGATAATGGATCCCCTTTCCCCCCTGATTTTAACTTTAACAGTACTGATACTTTAGGATTACAGCTTATTAACAGTTTGGTGAATCAACTGGACGCCAAAATAGAATTAAATCAAGAGAATAAGGAGTTTAAAATTGTCTTTGAGGAACTTAAGTATAAGGAGAGGATCTGATGACTAAATCCCGGATTTTGGTAGTGGAAGACGAGGCCATAGTGGCCATGGGTATCAAACAAAAACTGGAAGACTTGGGACATCAGGTCTTGGACATCGTTTTTACAGGGGAAGATGCTGTAAAAAGAGCTCTAGAAACTAAACCCGATGTAATATTAATGGACATTGTTTTAAAAGGAAATATGGACGGTGTTGAAGCGGCGATTAAGATACGCAATCACTTAGATGTGCCGGTGATTTACTTAACTGCCTACTCTGATGACGAAGTCCTGAAAAGGGCCCGAATAACTGAACCCTACGGATACATCCTTAAGCCGTTTAAAAAGAGCGAAGTTAACGCTAACATTGAAATGGCCCTTTACAAGCATCAGGCTGAGAAGAAAAAAAGCGAATCCATTAAAAACCAAATCATGGCCGACTTTTACGATTTCATCTTTAACACCATGCCCACCATAGCTGAACAATCTGACACTGAAATGCGCTCATTGATTCTCAAAGTATTTTCAGCACGTCTTGAAACTGAAATGCGACCCAGCTTTGAAGAGGAAATGGTCAGTCTTATCGAGGAAGGCAAAGCAACTGATATAGATGGAATATTCAATGTTTATCTAACCTGGCTATCAAAGCTGTTCACGGGATTTGGAATCTTAACGACCACCCAAGACGAAAACGGAGAATACATCTTCAGATTCCAGAACTGTCCCTGGATTGAAGAAGCATCTAAAAAGCCCGTGTTCTGTCTAAACTGCCAGGCCATTGTAAACCAGAGTATGCAGTGGACTGAAATCGATGGTTCGGTAGAGCGTAAGCTAACAATTGCAGAGGGAGGAGATGCTTGCATATTTAGATTCAATTTACCCGATCTAAAAAAATGAAACCCCCTGTAAAATTCCTCTAATAGTTTTGAATCTAATAAATAACTTAAGCTAAAAACCGAGAGTTTAGAGGAAGTATCCGTTTTAAATCTTTCTGCATTAATATTAAAGGAAATTTTACGTATTTAACAAAAAGCCTTTAGGCACGGGATATACTAAAAAAGAATTTATAGGAATAAATATTCATGATCGGACGTTGCTAACTATGAAAAATTCATAAAACCCCTTATTAATGATCTTATATTGCCGGTGAAGCTACTTTTGAATCAGGGCATTGTCAAAAGATAGTTCCCTAATCAAATATTTATATCTTAAATCCATAAAGAGTGCTAAATCCGTGAACTTTCATAATTAAAAGATTTTTAGTGGTGATGAATATGAGTCTTATTATTAGTTATATTAGCAGTAAGGGCTGCGTTATGATAGGTGACAAACGGAGCATCGGTTTTTTAGGTGATGAGAAAACCCGGGAACAATTAGAAGAGATGCTCTACTCCGGAGCCATACTAACCACCGAAGCGTTAATGTTAAAAGCAAAAGAGTTGGGGATAACACTCAAGATAACTGATGACAGCCAGAAGGTCCGGAAAATAGGAGACGTTTTGGTGGGTGAGGTAAAGTATCGGACGCCGTTTGAAACCCGTAGAAAAAGGATCTACGGCACTACCAACGGTTACCATCTGGTTAAGCTCACCGGATCAAACATTGACAGTGTAGAGGAGGGTGAAAGTTCAATAGTGGTCTTTGGTAATTTAATAACCAAAAAAATGGCCAACTATACCATCCAAAAGCACTGGAAGTCCTCCTCTACACTTGAAGATGTGGGAAAACTGTTCAAGAAGGTTATGGATGAAGTGACCAGTGCTACTCCTTCAGTAAGTCCAGAATACCATCTTTTCACGGTGAACCCCCAACTGGATAAAAATAATGCCAAAAAGCTCCTTCGAACCACCATAGTGCAGGACGTGAAGGACTTAGAAAAGTGGCGGGCAGATTTGAAGGACAAAATGGTAAGTGCCACCCGTGAAATGGAAATTGCATCTAAAATAATGACCGAAGGATTGGTAGGGAAAGTTAAAAATATAGAAGGGAACCAACTGGAAGTAATTTTGTCTAAGGGAGTTTTAGCCCTGGATATTAAATGGAACATCCTGGCCAGATCGGGTCAAAAAGTTCAAATGACGGTTGAAGATCCTGAAAAAGTCCTTGAAGGAGATATGGTAGTTATAACCAATGAAAATCTGGGTATAGGTCGTTCTGGTGCTAATTTAATTTGCGAAGTTATTTTATGCAACGAATGAAAAAAAGGTGTTATGCAACTAATAAAAAGGTGATAGTCTGAATTTAACCTTTGTAGGGAGTGGTGGGGGGCGTTTTGCCACTATAACCCAGCGCAGAATGACCGGCGGGATCCGAATTGACGGAATTGACGGTAAAAATATACACTTAGACCCGGGACCTGGGGCTTTAGTTAGGAGTTACCAGTTCGGATTAAATCCCCTTAAACTGGATGCCGTTCTGGTTTCCCACTGCCACACCGACCATTACGGCGATGCTGAAGTCTTAATTGAAGCCATGACCCGGGGAATGAGCCGAAAAAGAGGAGTGGTTATAGGTAGTCAAAGCGTCATTAATGGTTATAAACAATGGGGTCCCTGCATTTCCAACTATCACCTGATTAAATCTCAAATCGTAAGTTTACTGCCCGGTGAAAGCTTTAAAATGGGTAATGTCCAGATCACAGGAACCAAAACTATTCATGGAGACCCCCGGGCAGTGGGTTTTAAAATAAACTGGGATGGTTTTACCCTGGCCTACACCTCGGACACCGCCTACTTTGCCGGGCTTCACCGGGAACATGCTGGTGCCGACGTACTCATAAGCAGCGTCATTCGACCAGGGGGAGATAAGATTAGGGGCCACATGTGTGCTGAAGAGTTTCAAAAACTGGTGGAAGAAGTGTCTCCCCGGCTGGCAGTCATGACCCATCTGGGTATGAAGATGATCACCAACCAGCCGGATCTTGAGGCAAAAAAGATCAGTGAAAATACGGGGATCAAAACCATAGCCGCTCGAGATGGGTTGAAATTAGATTTAGACCAGTACCAACCTAAACAGCAAACTTTAGATGAATTTAAATTTTAAAGATAATATAAATCAAAAAAGATACAAAGTATGTGGGTGCCTCGGTGGCTCAGTCTGGTAGAGCGCGTGACTCGTAATCTCGTGGTCGGGGGTTCAAATCCCCCCCGGGGCTTGATTTTTCTATCAAATTAAAAATAGTATAGGGTCTTAGTTTTTTTTAGGTTTCTGAGAGTTTTTGTTGGGCTGTTTTGGTGTTGTAACCTAGTGTTGTGATGATTCCTGCCCTCAAAAACTTCGTTTTGGGGGCACCAAAAATCTACGATTTTTGAGTGC
>JAUYBK010000154.1 GCA_030693105.1 Methanobacteriaceae archaeon
AAGTAAATTTTTAATTTCCAGCTTGCTTAGCCTTTCCAGAGAATTAATCATGTCTTCCAGATTTCCACCTAAATCAACCCGCCCGAATCCACCGCCTGCAAACACGGTATCGCCAGAGATGAGGGTTTCACCATCCCACAGACATATCCCCCCCCTGGAGTGTCCGGGAGTATGAAGGACTTCAAATTTACCTATCCTATCTCCTTCTTCCAGTTTAAAGTCCACCTTCATCTTACCCATCGATTTCCCGAACATAACAGCCGCAGTGGCCATTTCATCCCCTTTTTCGAAAGGTAGTGCATCTTCGCGGTGCATGGCCACCTCCAGGTCCAGGTAACGATTACCCCCCACATGATCAAAATGGTTGTGGGTATTCACGATGAGGGAGAGATCTTCAACACTTATATCTGAATTTCTAAGAGAATCAAAGAGATAATCAATATTTTCACCAGTTCCGGTGTCGACCATCACATCATCAAAGACGTAAATGTTAGAATCATAACCCCTTCCTTCTACCATCAGAATGTCGATAATTTTCTCCAGAATTCATTCCCCCTTATTAGATGTGGATTAGAAAAAGAAGTGGGGTCACAGGGATTTGAACCCTGATCCTAGGATTTCTCTTGTCTCAGTACTCCAATCGATCATCACCCGATTGTTAATACCTAACGTCAGAGCGCGCGTTTCTTCAAAGACAACTGGAGTCCCAGATGATAGCCTGGTTACACCATGACCCCGTATAAATGGTTTAAAGCCAAGGGAGAGATTTGAACTCCCGTGTAATGGATCTGCAGTCCACCGCTTCGCCTCTAAGCTACCTTGGCTTAACACTTAGGTTAAGTTTTGTTGATATTTAAACCTTACGTAGGACACTATCACAATAATAAAAACAGGAACTATGATTTTAATCTTGTTTTACGATTACAATTTGACTGGCAGTGGTTTGAGGTGGATAAGATTGGAGGAAAGGACCAGTAAACCGAATTTCTACCGACTGGCCGGGTTGAAGATTTTCAAAAGAAGAGTTATGGCGTTGATCTCCATGTCTCTCCATTATCAGAGTTTCATCAGAAATTTTAACAGAAACATTCATTTTTTGGTCGCTGCCAGTCATTGATCCTTCAACTAAGACCGATTCAGTGTTGTTAATACCGTCCTGATGGTCCACATAGCATACGCCAACTACTTTACCCTCCATGTCTACCGGTTCCTCGCCGGTGGCACAGTAAACTCCATATGCCACACCCATGAATAATACCAGCAGCATTACGATTAATGTTATGACTCTCATGTTCTCTCCTTTCACGGTTAATATGTTATACCCTTATTAATATGTTTTTGCATCCATACTCCTTATTCAAAAAGATATATCCAAATCAAGGCATTGTTGAGAGGATCAATTATCCGCCAGATTAAATACCTAAAATCATTAATAGAATACTAATCAATTATTATTTAAGATACTCTTTTGCATGTTTTTCTTTGCCCATAAGCACGGCATCTGCATCGATCTTAGAGGCTAACTGGTAGTAAAAATCCAAATTAACATCAAAACCAGTTATAAGCCCGTCTAAACTTATGGCATTAAAAATTATTACCCGGGCATCATCCAATTACTTCTTATAAAAGTTACAAACAATTGTCATCTTAACCATTCAATAACCCGGTTAAATCATCTTTAGATATTAACCGTGTTTCTTTAACCAGTCCTATTAACTTATCATCCTTAAGATAGTCTAAAGATCCTTTTATGGCCCCCAAACTAGATAATATTAACAGTACAGGTAGACTAACTCGTGCTACACCTAATTTTCCTAAATCAGCAATTGAAAAGTTTTTTATGTTGTAGGGCATCCCCGCGGCTATACTCACTGGTCCTTTAATTTCATTAGTGATAGTTTTAACCTCATCTAACGTTTTAACATAGGCTATAAACACCAGATCGGCCCCATCATCAAGGTACTGGTTGGCACGTTCAATGGCCAGGTACAAAGCTTCCACCCGATCATCCAGTGACTTCAAAGCATCTGTACGAGCGTTTATTACCAAATCAGGGTTTCTTTCTACCTCTGCAGTTTCTCGGGCTACCATAATCTTCTCGCCCATCATATCCTCACTAATAATCTGCAGTGAACCAGGTTTGCCAAGTAACTGGTCTTCTATATTCATTCCAGCTACCCCTACTTCTATGAATCTGCTTACTGTCTCGATAACTTCTTCCGGATTTCCATAACCATCCTCAGCGTCGGCCATCACTGGTATGGAAACTGCGTCCACCATGCGCCGGGTCCATTCCAGGTTCTCCTCCAGAGTAACATCGACCTCTCGCGGGTAACCAGCAGCGATGGAAAAGCTATAGCCCGAACACTGCACCGCCTTAAATCCTGCATGTTCAATCATGCGGGCGCTGATGGGATCATAAGCATCCGGCATTATCAGGGGCTTCTCGGATGATAAAAGTTTCCGGAAAGTAGTGCTTCTATTCATGAAAAAACTCCATCTACAATAATAAGAAGAAGAAATTAGGTATTAAATTTTGGCTTATTCCAAGTAACTTAAAAAGAAATACGGTAATGAATTCAACCCTAACAAAAACAAGAGGAAAAGATCAATATTCAGCTATAACCAGCATCTCATAGTCTTCAGTAGTCAGAGGATCATCGCGACTGAACTCCCCCAATTTGCAGCCATAAATATCAATTTCATTGAAATCTAGAGATTTTAAGAACCATGTGATTTCGGAAGGCACATAATATCTTTCATCACAGTTTAAAGTAATTTTATTCCCATCATCATCTTCAGTTTCCAGCTGGTATCTATCCCGAAAGGCCATAAGGTCAAATGTATTTTCACTGTTGACCTGGAAGTTAGATTCGGAATTGATGAAATCCTTTACTGAATGGAATAATGGATATAAACCGTTGAGCGTAGTAAATATTAATTTTCCATTCTTTTTTAGTGCTTTTGCTGCATTTTTCAGGATCTGGAAATTCATCTCATCGGTTTCCATTAAAGGGAAAGCACCCTCACAGATCATGATGACCAGGTCAAACTCCCCTTGGAAGGGGATATTTCTTGCATCAGCCGCTTTAAAATCAACACTGACCCCTTTTTGTTGAGATTTTTCTCTGGCCGCATTCAGCATTTTTTCTGAAAGATCAATACCGGTGACTTCATATCCTCTCCTGGCCAATTCTATGGCATGTCGCCCGGTACCACAGCCAACATCCAGTATTTTAGAGTTTTTATCATGATTTATTTCTTTTTCAATGAAATCCACTTCTCCAATGGTCCCCTGGGTGAATGATTCATTATCATATTTTTCTGCATAGTTGGTGAAAATCTCCTCGTACCATGGTTTCCTCATAAAAACACCTTTAATTACCCCATAACACCCCTGTCTTTAACAACTTCCTGTTGATATCTATGGGACTTACCCTAATAACAATAATAATATTAATTCTTTATAATTAAATAAAATCATGGCCAATCACTGTTATGAAAATTATCCTTGGTGAATAGTTGTCTTATCCAACCTGGTTTCATTATCCATTTACTTTATTGGTGCTTACATCATTTCTGGCCTGGGATTAATTTACACTATATTGTACCTTTTTTACTGCCTTTTTTTAGAAATTCGACTTTAAAAAAATGGTTGTGTTAACTGTTATTATTAAGGGAAGGTCTGCGGTTTTGGCAAAGGCCGTTTAAGTGCTTTATTCTTCAAAAAAGGAGATTCTTCTAAGTTTTCCCAGAAGGAATTGGGATGGAAGGACATGATCCCGGACATGCTGGTATTTATTTTCCTAGTTATTAGCGGAATTATCCTTTTGATGTATAATTTCTCCTGTATAATTTTATTATTGATGGTAGGCTTGATAATTCTTTCACTGGCAGGTAATGCATTAATTAGGGGTTTTTTAACGTGTGGTAAGTGTAAACAACGCGAATCGGGTTGTCCTGCTGAAGAATTATTTCGGGAGAAATAAAAGGATGTTTAGGATATAATTATTCTATTATTAAAGATTTTTAACCATAACTGTCCTTTTTTGGTTATTATAAAACCCATTTTTTAGATAAAACCTCTCAGCAGGTATTTTTTGTTGGTTAATAATGTTAAACGAGTGTATACTTCCTCCGCAAGAGCATATGTTACAAAATCTAAT
>JAUYBK010000158.1 GCA_030693105.1 Methanobacteriaceae archaeon
ATCACTTATAAGCCCAATCCACCCTCCGCTTATTAAAAAAAATACACAAATACCCAGAGAAAAGTTTTTTAGCATATTCCTTCGTTGTGATGGATCATTGAAATAATAGATGGCATTGAAGATACAAAAATGCGCCAGGAAAAAAGGAAAAGCAAAACTTTTTGTGAAATAGCCTAGAGCGCCTAATATCCCACAAAAAATTCCGTTAGAAATTCCTTGGGAATATTTAGGGTTAAAAATGAAGTAAAAATAGTAAATAAGAATGCACACCAGTAGTAAATCGGGAGTTATTACACTAAAGGCAAAGTAAATCGTTAAAATAGCCATTATAAAAGTTAAAACTGTTTTAAGATATCCTTTCAATTCAAAACGCGGAACTAACAACCAAAAGCCGATTATGGTAAAAAATCCAACGATTAACGACATCAACTTGGCAGAGTAAAGAGCAAATACCGGTGCAGAACTGTAGGCTAAAAAGGGAATCAGGAGCCAGGATATTAAGGGACTGTGATATGAATCAATAACTTGGGTCCAGTTTCCAGTTAAATAATACTTGGCAATGTTAATATAAATTATTCCATCAGGATTAACCTGATACTGGAAGTAGGGAAGTACTAAAACTCCCATAATTGTGTATAAAGTTAGAATAAATAGTAATTTATCCCATTTGGCCCACTTTTTTTTAAAATTGTAGAAAAACATGCTCCCCTCAAATTGTTATTTTCCCTCGTGATATTCGTCTTCCGCGTTGATGGACCACAAATTGTCCTTAGATTCAACTCCATTTTTTATATTCTCCACCGCCAACATAGCTGTTAGCATGGAGTGATCCATGTTGTTATAGCGGTGCATTCCATTTCTTCCAATTAAAAATAAGTTTTTAAATCCATCAGTGAAATTTTTTATCTCACCAAAGCGCTCATAACTCCCAAAATAGGCAGGATACGTTTTAGGCACCCTAATAACCACGCTATCAATTACTGCGTCTTCTTTAATGATATCAATTTTTGAAAGTTCTGAAATTGCAAAGGACGTGATCTCCTCATCCATCATATTCCAAAGTTTATCACCCTCATTGCAAAAGTACTCTAATCCAACCCATACTTTATTAGGGTCAGAAACCAAGTATGGGCTCCAATTATTGAATATTTGAAGTCTTCCCAGTTTTACGTCCCTTTCTTGGATGTAAATCCAGTTATCAGGGACAATATTATTGATTGTTTTCATCTGCGTTTGATTTTTGATTTTCAAATCATCTAACAGCAAACCTATAGTGATGAAATCCCGGTACATCAGTCCATCCGCAATATTTTTGACATCCCGGGGAATTTCTTTATGGATAGCATTTATAAGATCCTTCACTGGCATGGTAGAAAAGAAAAAGTCGGCCTCTACTTTCAATTTTTCTCCAGTGCCCCTCTCTTTAACCACTACGGCCTTCACTTGGTCATCTTGGACTTCCAGACCAACAACTTGGTGAGACATGTATATCTCACCACCATAGTTGGTAATAATTCGGGCCACTTCCTCCCAAATTTGCCCCGGTCCATACTTAGGATACATGAACTGACCAATGAGACTGGTTTCCACTTTTTTTTCGGAGATATCATTAGTCTCGTTTAGGGAAAGAGCATTCTTTATAGCATGTATCACTGTCTTTTTTATGGAAAGCCCTTTTACCCTTTGAGCACCCCAATCTGCTTTAATTTCATTACAAGGAACTCCCCAAACTTTTTCCGTGTAATCCTTAAAGAAGGTGATGTAAAGTTCACGCCCGAAACGATTGATAAAAAAGTCTTCCAGGGATTTCTCCGGATTGATAGGTTTTAAAGAAGTTTTTAAGTAGCTAAAACCTATTTTAAGGATTTGGATAAGGCCTAAGTTTGATATGGTGCTCCCGTTAAGTGCCACAGGATAGTCAAAGAATTTTCGCATGAAAAATATTCTGGAAAGCCGACTGCGGTTCAAACTCACTTTATCATCCTTTTCAGGATCTGGTGATCTTTTTAATAGTACTTCGGATGATCCAATGGGACGTATTCTGCTTTCATGAGCAAGGGGAACTTTTCTCTTTAGAATCACATCGTCTCGGGCCGGTGCACCCTGGAGGGGAAGTATATTCTGCCACCATTTCATCACCCGATCTGATTTTGAAAAAAATCGATGGCCACCAATATCAATCCTATTCCCATTATAATTGACTGTTTTGGCAATGCCACCAATTTCGTTGGTTATTTCGAATATAATTGGCCTAATATCAGTTTTATCAAGAAGTTCATAAGCAGCCGTTAATCCTGCAGGACCTGCACCAATTATTATGGCTTTTCTTTTAGTTATATCCATAAATACTCCCTTAATTATAATTTATCGGAACAATGTGAATTTTCTGGCGAAGAAGTTCCAGAAAAGAACGATTACCGCAGATATGATCTTGGAGTACAGGTAGTATAGTTGGAGTTTTTCAGTGAACGCCCAGATGAACACTTCATTTAGAGCCAATCCCACGATTCCAATAATTGTAAAGACTCCGAATTCTATTTTTATAT
>JAUYBK010000161.1 GCA_030693105.1 Methanobacteriaceae archaeon
CCGATTAGAATCATATTTTCCATTATAAATACCTCTGAAAAATGAAATATAATCATAACTATTATTTTATAACAATAGTTATATAAAGTTTAGGTGATTGTAATGAGCATGACCTCTGAGATGATGGATTCAATAGAAAAAGATTTAGTATTTTTTGGAACAACAAGCAATGACAGGATACCAAACGTGGTTCCTATCGGATTTGCCAGACCCCTTGATGAAGAAACAATATTAATTGCAAACAATTACATGTAAAAACTCGGAAAAACCTTGAAACAAATCCTCAAGTATCAATTATCGTTGAAAACGCTTCTGAATGCCCCTATCAGTTTAAAGGAATCGCCAAAGTCTATGAATCTGGCAAATATTAGGATAACATGGTAGAATGGGCAGAAAATGCCATGACCAAATTAAATCCTAAAGCAGCCATACTGGTAAAAATTACAGACATATACTCCGTTAAACCGGGACCTGAAGCAAGGAAAAAGATTGAATAAAAAATCTTAATTATAAGTATTAATAATCCTTATTTTTTTTAAAAATTAAGGGGCTGTAAAGTTGAGGGGTGTTAGAAGTATTTTGCAACTTTTTTTAAATACATTTTTCATTCTTTTTTTGAATGGAGGCTTATTTGAATAAAAAATTTAGATAAATATTTTCCGCCCCCACCAACTTGACAGTCCCGCTAATTACGCAAAAAAGCCATGGAAACCATTTTGGAGATATTAACATGGGAATAATAAACAAGAAAATTAATCTTACTAACCTCCATAGTATAATTAGAACATAAAATATTTATATAACAATTGTTAATGTATGGTATACAAACCGCAGATTAAGATTTTTTTGCCGAGATGACCGAGCGGCTAGGTGCGTGGCTGCAGACCACGATATTTGGGTTCAAATCCCAATCTCGGCCCTTAACTATCATTGAATTATTAATTCGTTGAAATTATTCCGTGATACACATGATAAATTTATATAACACTCTAACCCGAAAAAAAGAGATTTTCAAACCGATGAATGGAAATCGGGTTAAAATGTTTGTGTGCGGACCTACAGTATATGATAATTCCCACATAGGCCATGCCCGAACATATATATCATTTGATGTGATAGTGCGTTATCTGAAATATCGAGGGTTCACCGTCTTTTACCTCCAGAACATTACGGACATCGACGACAAAATCATAAAAAGATCAAAAGAATCTGGTTTTGACCCTTTAAAGCTTGCCCGACAGTTCGAAAAAAAATATCAGGATTGTATGAAAGCTATGGGAGTAGAAAGTGTTAACTTCTATGCCCGGGCAACTGAACACTTACCCGAGATCATCCAACAGATCCAAACTCTGCTGGAGAAAAGATTTGCCTACGAAACAGATAAGGGTGTTTACTTTGATGAATCCCGGTTTCCAGACTTTGGAAAGTTATCCAACCGTAAACTGGAAGACCTGACTGTCCACCGCATTAACCCCGATACTTCCAAAAAGAATCCGGGAGACTTTGCTCTGTGGAAGAAACGTAAAGGAGAACCAGTCTGGGATTCACCATGGGGACCGGGAAGGCCAGGTTGGCATATTGAAGATACTGCCATCACCGAAGAGTACTTCGGGCCGCAGTACGATATTCACGGCGGTGGGTTAGACCTTATATTCCCCCATCATGAAGCAGAAATAGCCCAGATGGAATCTGCTTCAGGAAAAAAGCCCATGGTAAGCTACTGGATGCATACTGGATTTTTAAATGTTAAGGGCGAAAAGATGTCCAAATCACTGGGCAACTTCATAACTATTAAGGACCTGTTAAAAACCCATAATCCAGAAGTATTTCGTTTCTTTGTCTTATCCACCCACTACCGGAGTCCTATTGATTTTAGCAATGAAATCTTAGAACAGTCCCAAAACAGCTTAAAGCGAATATATAAACTCTTAGAAACAATTGATGAATTGTTAGAAAGTGATATTGAAGAATCTACTGAAAATGACCTATTATGCAAACAAAGAGTTCAAGAAACAGAAGAAAGCTTTTTAGAGGCTATGGACAATGATTTTAACACTCCTTTTGCTCTTTCCACCATTTTTGACTTCATAAGAGAAGTTAATAGATATATAAACCACCAAGAAATATCAAAAAAATCGCTAAACCGTTCAAAAAATCTCATTATAGAATTTGGAGATATTTTAGGATTCAATTTCTCCCAGAAAAGTTCTGATAAATCCAGTGAAAATATCGTTGAAGATGGTCTTTTGGAGATAATAACTGATGTTAGAGCTAAACTTAGAGAGCAAAAAGATTGGGAACTTTCTGATGATATTCGAAATAAATTAAAGAACCTTCATATAAATTTAGAGGATAAATAATGTTTTGATTTTTTGTATTTAGATTGGTATGAACCATACTCTTATAAAGAAGTTCTCATCATTATTTAACAATTGTTATAAAATTTATTTTAATGTGAAACTATGATTTATGATTGTATAGTGGTAGGTACTGGCTCTGGTGGGTCCACTGTCGCAAGAGAACTCTCTAAAAAAGGATTAAAGATTCTTATGCTGGAGAAAGGCCCATCTCATCGTGTAGGAACATCCATTAATCACATTCAGTCTAAAAAATTATCTTTTAATGATGGATCTGAAGAGGGTTATCAGAATTACGATTTTCTTAATACTCCTGGAGAACTGATTTACTTAGAAGGAGTAGGTGGAACTACCATGGTATCACTGGCAAACGCTTGTTATGCCTGTACCTCTTGCTACTCTAAATCAGCAACTGCGCAGTTCGAAGTACATGATCTGGAACTTTTCGAAGAACTCATGGATGCCAGTAAAGATCTTAATGTCAATTCATTACCTGCAGAAATGATGGGTCCCACCACTCATAAGATATGGGATGCCGCCGGAGCACTCGACTACTTTATGGAACCCATGCCCAAGTTCATAGATTTCCAAAAGTGCAATAAATGTGGATTATGCATAAACGGTTGTGAAAGAGGAGCTAAATGGGATGCAAAACAATTCGTCAATGAGGCAATAAATGCTAAAGCCAGTTTAATCATTAACCTGGAAGTAGTAAGAGTAAAAAATGATCAAGAGAACCTTAAAGTTGAAGCTATGGACTCTAATAGAAATAAAAAGGTATTTCATGCTAAAAAGGTCATACTATCTGCAGGAGCACTACAAACACCCCATATATTAAAAAATTCTGGCATAAGAGAAGGAGTTGGGGAAGGACTATTCGCAGATCTTTTCATAACGGTAGGGGGATATCTAAAAGATTGTGGACTTAATACAGAGATACCTATGGGAGTTAAATCTGAATTTGGCCCCTACTTTATTACCCCTCATTACTCCGCCCAATTAGTTCCTCTGGTGAATGATAAAGGTTTTGATGCTAACCCGGAAGACATTGTCGGCCTCATGGTGAAGATTGCTGATCAAGCAAACGGGATTGTTAATGATGATGGTAAAATAAACAAGCCACTTAGATTTGAAGACCTTAATTTGTTAAAGGAAGGATATGAAAAGTGTGTCAATATTTTAACTGAAATAGGTGTAGACCCCTTATCCATAGTATCAACTCCCATAAGAGGAGCGCATCCCGGAGGGACAGCTGCCATTGGCAGGGTAGTTGATAATAACCTGGAAACTGAGATTAAAAATTTATACATTGTCGATGCCAGTGTAATACCCCAAGCCCCGGGCAGACCACCCATATTAACTCTTACTGCCCTGGCCAAAAGACTGGCTAAAAATATCATTCAGGATACTTCAGATTAAAATTAATATATTGTGCAGATTCTAAGATTATGAAGAAGAAATTTAATAGGTTAATACTACGATGAAAACCCTCAAAATTGGAGAAGATTCCTCTAAACTTGCCAAAGAAGTTCTTAAAGATTTAAGAGCATCACCTTCAATAGAACTTTTCAAGTGCCTCCAGTGCGGAATGTGCGTCTCTTTATGCCCTGCCGCACGATATAGTGATTACAACCCTCGAGAAATGGTTAAAAGAGTTCTAGACGGAGATGAAGATATACTCTCTGACGATGATATCTGGAATTGTTTTTACTGCTACACTTGCCACAGTGTTTGCCCGGCCAACAACAGTGCCTGTGAAGTTAACCAGATTTTAAGACAAAAAGCAATAAATGAGAAGGACGGACTAGACAAAATTTCATCATTTTTAACTTACGGCGACAGTTTCGTGGAAATTGGAATAGGATCCATTCCCAGCGCATTTTTTGACCAGTTAGTGGAAGATTTTGGAGAAGATTGGCTTAATTTGAAGATTAACTTGGAAAATGTGCGGAAAAAACTGGGTTTAAAGCCTGTGCTTCTTCCTGAAGAATCAATTGAAGAAATTAATTTAATCCTTAAAAACACCAAATTCATCAACCGATTAGAAAGAATTAGGCGATTGGAATGAAAACAATACCCGACAAAGAAATCCTTCTATTTAAAAGTTGCCTGGTGAGTGTGGAGTATCCTGGTGTTGAATCATCAACTACATTCCTATTTGATCAATTGGGCGTGGAATACCACCGAGACAAAAAACAGTCCTGTTGCACGGGATTAGGGCATTATTACGATCTTTTTGACCAGACATCTACCACCGCACTTGCAACGCGGAACTTTCAGATAGCCAAAGATTCTCAACATACTA
>JAUYBK010000179.1 GCA_030693105.1 Methanobacteriaceae archaeon
TTTAAATCCTTCGTTCGTTTAAAATTCATTCTCTGGCTAAAACCTTGAGGTTTCTTTTTAAACATCACAAAATTTTCTATCTAAAATATCGACAAAGGATTAGCACTTCACTTAGATGCTTGATCTTTCTCCACTTTAGGAATGTGTTTTTACTTTCAGATCTTTTGTGTTTTTTCGCTTCTTATATTCCGATATCTGTATCTAGTTCGGATCCAGGGAGAACTTCCATCTCCTGAGTATCGCTGTGGTTTATCACAGACATCGTTTTGAGGATTGTGCCCTTTAGAGCAGTAATCCTCATCACGACCCAAATCTAACAATTGTCTCAGAACACAATGTTCTTCATTGACGGATCTTTTACTTAATTACTTGCAGTCTTTCTCCACATGTAATACTTAATACTCTTTAATAGGATATATACTTTACTGTTTCAATTCACATTTTGATTTTGTATGTTTATAGATCCAATTTAATATTATATAAATTGATATAATAATTCTTAAAACAATACCAAAAAATAATACAACTATTACCCAAAATATTATTGTTAGAATCCCAATTATCATATTAACTTCTTTGACATTTTCTCGTTCACTATCTCCATTACATACTAATAAATCTCCAAATTTATCAATTGATTTCATTGATTTATTGTAAAATTTACAAAAATTCATATTATTACCTCAACTCAATAATATATTAGTCATATAAATAATTTTTTGTTTTTTATCTTATTTTATCTATTTTATATCTTCTTAGTGTTTTTTCATATTCTATATCATAATATATAAAAATGATTGTAAGGATTAAAAATGATATTGTTGTTGCAAGAAGCATATAAAGTAATATTAAATATTTTGTTAGACCTTCATTTATTTTATCAAAATTGTCAAGATATTCACTATGTATTTCAACCGTCATATATCCAGTTTTGATTGCGCCAGATATTATCATGATATATGCTAATACTAATATAAAAGATGTAAGAAGTGCAAATGTTTGAAATAATCTATAAAATCCATATGCTGAATTTGAATAATATTCTCTTCTCAAAATTTTGATTAATTCTTTGTATTTTTCATTACTTTTAATATTTTCAATTAATTTCATAATTTCACTTCATATTTGTGTTTGTTTTTCCCTATTAATCAATAATCCCATTTCGTCTAATTGATTTATTAGTATATTCAACATTTTATGAATTGCTTCAGTTTGAATTTTATTAACAATTGTTGATATATATTTTTGCCTATGTCTTTTTGACCACTGGAACTTTTCTTCAGGAAATGTATTCATTTCCATTATTTCTTTTACTTTTAATGTATATTCTTGAGTAATTTCATTTATTTTTGACTCAATTGGCTTTTTAATACCATCTGTCAAAATGTTCATTATATTAAAAAATTCATTTGAACAATCCTTTCCAATTCTTAATGAGAATTGTAATTCTCCAATTCTTTGCATCAACATATTTGTATAATTCATTTGTTGTACAAATTTTATGTCAGATGTATATTGATTTGCATTTTGCATTTTATTTATACTCCATTATTTCTTCTTTTTGTCCAAAAGTAATTGTTCAGTTCGTATATAAACTCCTCTTGACATAATTATTACTCTTATGTAAGTATTACTATATAAATATATCTTTTATGTTCCTACACAATTTAATACACTCTGATAAGGTATTTTTTTCAATCTACAAACTTCCTTTAAACTCATTTCTCCGAATTTCCCTGCCTTGAATTCTTCATATATTTGACGATATAAGTCTCCTTTTCTTGTTTTTGGGATTTCATTATCTGGTTTTTTGAGCATAGTTTCTATAGATTTTGCTGCGAGCGCATCTTGTGCAATTCTTCTTCGTTCATTATATATTTCTATATAATATTCTTCGGGGTTTTTAAAAAAATGTAATTTTATTTTTTCTCCTTTATGATTTTGTAAAAATGGATAAATTGGTTCTTTCATATGTGGTAAAAAATCAATTTTTCTAATATCTGCAGATGTATATCCATATTGGAAATATGACTTTTTCATATAAATAATATAACCTGACAATGATCTTGGAACCTTATCTAATAAAAATTTTTGTGGCACAGTATAAATTACAATATTTTCATTTGGCCTTTGCGTAATCATCATATCATTTTGTGCCAAATTGTTCTTGTCAAAACTTTTACGACTTGAAATAATTGGACTTGCATCGTCTATAATAAAAACACTGTGTTTTGTTTTACTCATTTTTTCATATACTTTTATAACTTCTTCGATGTTCATTATTCCCATATTTTCATTAATATCAAAAAAGTCTTCTCTCTTTCCTCCCTCTCTTTCAGCAATTAACTCTGAACAAATTATTGCAATTCGTAGTGCTGTTGAGGATTTTCCCACTCCAAGTGAACCAGTTATCAGAACATTGACATTTTGTTTATATCCACTCAAAATTCTTTTTACAATCTCTTTACAGAAAAAATTTATGTCTCTTTCTCTTATTTCCATTATTGGCATTTTTTCACAAACACTCCTTT
>JAUYBK010000185.1 GCA_030693105.1 Methanobacteriaceae archaeon
TTATTAAACAGGAATATCGTGAGAGAAACCCCATACTGGGTGAATTCGGGCCGCAACGGATTTATCTTCGCCGATACATGTGTAAAACTTGTGGTCGAAAGTTCACAACATCCCTGGATGCTGTGATAAAACCCAATCACAGGTATGCAGACATTTTCATGGAAAAATTAGATTATTTAATCCAAACAGGCTATCGATCGCTCCGTAAAATCTGTGAAGACTTCTATAATTTCTTTGGTGTGTTACCTTCACACCAAACCATACAAAACTGGCTGCAAATCAGCCCTGAAAACATAATTAAAAATATTTAGGCGCCTTATTTTGGTTATAATTTCTATGATGAGCAGTATGTTAAAATAAAAGGAATATGGATGTGTAGTTTGAATTTATATGACCATATATTAAACATACCTGTAGCAGAAAAAATAGGTCCTGACAAAAGGATATGAAACCATAAAACAATTTTTAATAGAATCCACAAAAAATAAACCATTAATTGGAGTAACCACTGACCACATAAGAGAATATAAGACTATAATTGAGGAATTAGGTGTAAAACACCAATTATGCATATTTCATCTGTACAAAATGATATGAAACAAATTATACAATATATTAAAGTCTAAAAAAACATCTGAAAGCGAAAAAACAAGTTTAAATCGGTATTTCAAGGAAATACGAAACATATTCAACACAAAAAACCAAGAAATCGCAAAAACAAGATTAGAAGAACTACTAACTAAATTTGAAGATATACCAAAGATTTTACAAAAATTCATGACAAAAAAGATCCTTCCTGACTTTCAAAGGCTCACATAATTCATGCGCGACCCCACGATGTCACGAACAACCAACCCCGTTGAAAACTACTTCAGACAAACCTTTCCAAAATAAATAAAAAAGAAATAAAACCCATACAAGGAGCAATTAACTATCTATGGCGCAAAATCCAATACTGGACACAAAAACACGGAAAAATTTACCAACACCCAACAACTTGACAGCACCCAATTATCCCAAAGTTTATATACTATGATTGAGTTAGGTTAACCTAACAAAAGGTTAGGCAGGCCTAATCTTAAAAGGGTACATCATGATCACCATCAACCAGCTTGAAAATGGCGAAACAGGAATAATAAATGAGATAAGAGGTGGTAAAGTATTTATCAAACGCTTAGAATTTCTTAACCTCCGAAAAGGTAAACAAGTTCTTAAAATATCATCTGCTCCCTTCAAAGGGCCGGTGGTTTTAGAAGTTGAAGGGTGTCAAATCGCCCTGGGACAGGGTATGGCATCTAAAATCATGGTTGAACCGGCCTGAAAGATAATAATTCCACATTACTAACTCTTTTTAAATTTAATATTCTGTATTGTAACTAATTTAAGGTAATAATCATGAAAATACTGTTAATGGGCAATCCCAACGTGGGAAAGAGCGTAGTATTCTCCCGACTCACCGGAGTACAGGTAACTTCTTCCAACTATGCGGGGACTACCGTGGGCTACACCAAGGGAAAACTAAAACTGGGAAGTAAAGAGGCCGAACTAATAGATGTTCCGGGAACTTACTCGCTAGAATCAACGTCCCCGGCTGAAGAGGTGGCCCATAAAATGTTCCAGGAAGAGAATCCGGAATTACTGGTCATTGTAACGGACGCCACCAACCTGGAGCGCAACTTGTTTTTAACACTTCAGCTTTTAGAAAAAAAACTGCCCAGCCTAGTGGTCCTGAACATGTGGGACTGCGCCCAGAGAAGGGGAGTCCACCTGGACTGGATAAAACTTTCCGAAGAAATAGGAGTGCCAGTAATACCATTAACTGCCGTTACTGGTGAAGGACTTAAATGTCTAACCCAGACCATGGAAGATGCAATCCAAAAACCAGAATCATTCCGTTCCCCAGTACCGGTGATGACTGATGAGAAAAGATGGGCCTGCATTGGCCGAATTATTTCCCGAACCCAGAAGATCGAACACCACCATCCCACCCTACTGGAAAAACTCGAAAAAGCATCAGTTCACCCGGTTTACGGTCTTATTATAGCGATATTGGTCATTTATCTAACGTTACAAGTGGTAGTGGGTATGGGAGAATTCCTCATAGAATACCTCTTCGATCCGCTTTACTATAATTATTACGGCCCTTTCATCACCCAACTGGTCAGTGGATTCGCTCCCAGTGGAATAATCAACGAAATACTCATTGGTAACGGATACGAATATTCCACTTCCTTTGGACTTCTCACCACGGGGGTTTACGTTGAATTCGCGGTAGTTCTCCCTTACATACTATCTTTCTACCTTATACTGGGGATTTTAGAAGATCTGGGGTATTTACCGCGTTTAGCCGTTTTAATAGATAGTTTAATGCACAAATTGGGGTTGCACGGGTTTTCCATTATACCCATCATTCTGGGGCTGGGCTGCAACTTCCCGGCAGTTTTATCCACCCGCATACTGGAAGGACGCCGGGAAAAATTCATAGCCACGGCTTTAATTGCCATATCTGTACCCTGCATGGCCCAAACTGCGGTTATAATTGGATTGCTGGGTCCGTATGGATTGAATTATATTGCGGTGGTCTATGGAACTTTAATAGCCATCTTCATTTCCATGGGCCTGTTATTAAACCGACTAATGCCGGGAGAGAGTCCGGAAATATTCGTTGAAATACCACCCTATCGGGTGCCGCACCTTAAAACTCTTCTCCAGAAGACCTGGAACCGAGTGAAGGGGTTTATGATCGAGGCCGTTCCATTCGTATTCCTGGGACTCCTGGCCATTAACATCTTATATCTGGTGGGAGTAATGGAATACCTCACTTGGATACTATCACCGGTGTTATCCACTCTCCTAGGACTACCATCTGATGCCATAGGGGCACTAATAATGGGGTTTTTAAGAAAAGACCTGGCAACTGCCATGTTAGCGCCCTTAAACCTCACTGCCCAGCAGCTCACGGTGTCATCCACCTTTCTGGCCGTGAGTTTCCCCTGCATAGCCACCTTCGCCGTGCTGGTTAAAGAGCTGGGAGTCAAAGATCTGTTGAAGGTCCTGATCATCATGGTACTGGTGGCCCTTTTGGCAGGAAGTCTACTCAACCTCATGTGGAGCGTGATATAAATGAAACTTTTAAATGTAATACGAAAAATAATGGGGCATAACTGCGGGAGCTGTGGTCGATGTGCACAGTCCAACATACAGATTAAATGGAAAGATAAAAAAAGAAGATGATTAGATGAAAACCAATCCCCGACTCAGTCAAAGTGTAGAGGACTATCTGGAGACCATGTACTGTCTCGGGAAAGATAAAGGGGAAATAAAAGTAAAAGACATCTCTCAGGCCCTGGATGTAAAACCCCCCAGCGTGGTAGAAGCCGTGCAGAAACTATCCCAGATGGGACTGGTGTCCTACCAGCGCTACCGGGAGATAAAACTAACCTCCGAAGGCATGCAAATAGCTGAAGGTATCATGGAACGCCACACGGTACTGGAAGAATTTTTAAACCTCCTTGGTGTGGAAGTAGAAGTGGCAGGGGACGACGCCTGTGCCATGGAACACGTCTTAAGCAAACCCACCATCTGCAACCTCAAAAGCTTCGCCGAATTTTTGGAAATTTATCCACACGCCACGGAGTTCATGGAAGCCTTCCACTACTACCAAAAACACGGAACCCTACCTGATAAGGATTAAATTTTGTTTTAAATTCATTGAAGTATCTTTTTTTAACACCCCGTGGAGTATATCAACTTTACTAAATGAGATATTATTTATCCAGGG
Source organism: Methanobacteriaceae archaeon (assembly GCA_030693105.1). Lineage (GTDB taxonomy): Archaea > Methanobacteriota > Methanobacteria > Methanobacteriales > Methanobacteriaceae > Methanobacterium. The sequence continues at coordinate 3,782 of JAUYBK010000185.1, forward strand.
TGCCACATAATTTATTATAACTGATTTTAGATGAGTGGTGTACTATATGGGGTTTCTAGATGGAAAAAGCCGACCTGAAGTTTCTAAAATGGAAAAAGAAGGAAACTTAACTGGGTTGTTAAAAGCTTTGAGAGAGGGCGTGCCCGACACTCGTTGGGAGGTAACTCAGGCCCTGGGTAGATTAAAGGACGAAAAAGCCATTGAACCTTTACTATCAGCACTCGAAGATCCAGATAGTGATTTAAGGTGGAATGCGGTCAAGGCTCTGGGTAAAATAGGAAATCCCCGGGCCACGGATGGTCTAATTAACGCCCT
>JAUYBK010000186.1 GCA_030693105.1 Methanobacteriaceae archaeon
CCGCCACCAGGGGTACTGCCCGGGCTGTGGAAGATTTGGCAGATATAGAAACCATCCGCAAGGTGAGTCAGGGATCTCCCAACATCCGCGATGCTATTATAAATGGAGATGTGGCCCTGATTATAAACACCCCCTCCGGGAAACAGTCAGCAGATGACGGTTATGATATAAGGCGCAAGGCAGTGGAGTTGGGCATACCTTACGTTACCACCCTGGCCGGTGCTCGTGCAGCCTTAAATGCCATTGAAAATGTGGAAAAGGGTAAAATTGGAGTTAAGTCCTTGAACGAATACCATCAAAACTTGTAACCGGCTTAATTGAGTTATCCAGATTAAATGGATTATCTCAGTTTTTTTATTCTTACCTACTTGTTTCCCAAAATCATTTTTTTACCACTTTTTCAGTTCCGAATGGGAATTAAGGGATAAATTAATATATCATTATTAAGAACTAGTCATCATCTATTAACTTTATACACATTTCCCCGGTGATACCAGAATGTTAAGAGGAAAAATAATAAAAATTTTTATATTAATGGTCTTTTGTATTTTCTGGATTTGCAGTTTCACATCAAGCTCAGAAGCCCATATACTGGTGATAGGAGACTCCAAAAGCGATTATCCCCTTGCTTTACAAGAAACACAGGCTTTAGCCAATACCTTGAAGTCAAGAGGTTACAACGTTCTGGAACTTTATCAGAGCAATGCCAACACTAAAAACATCCTTAAGGGCATGTACGATGCGGATGCAATCATCTACGCGGGACACGGCGGCTACCAGGCCGGTAATTACAACCCCAATACTGGAGGCCCGGCTAGTGCTCCTTTCTCCCTGGTGGGATCCAATGATTTCATATGGGGTAGCGGAGACCAAATGAGGGAGGGATGGAGCAGTAACCTTTTTACTGCACCATTCAAACCACAAATACCGGTCATATTACTTCACGCCTGTTTCTCCACCGGTTGGGTAGAAGATAAGACAGTTTCAAATCCCATACCAACCATTTACAGCTTTTCTCAAATGTTCACCGGAGCCGGCGCCAACTACTATGCCACGGCCTGGAACGGTGCAGAAATTGTTTACAACTTTTTAAACGGGGCCAAAGACTTTCAGGAAGCTAACCAGAGAAATTATGAAGTACTTACTAAAAGCACTGTGTACAACGGTGTTTCTATCTGGAGAAATGACCCCACCCCTAATAAAGACAAAAGTTACGCTGCCTTTGTTGGGGATTGGGCGGGGAAGTTCCCCTCCGCTATTAACACCACCCCCTATGATGATGCCTCGGCTGAGTCTTGGTACAATAGTAACCGGCAAAGAAACGAATTAAGATGTTCCTTCTCAATCCCATCTATTCATTACGTTAATCAGGCGTTAACATTCTTAGAAGGTTCCTACAAAGTTGGTGGTCATATAACCAGTTACTACTGGGATTTTGGGGACTGGACCAACCAGACCTACCACACGCCCACCAACCCTACCCATGTTTACACCCAAACCGGGAACTACAATGTGACCCACACTGTTACCGACAACCAGAGCCAGAGTTCACAGGCAATTAAAAGCATTAGTATCATCAATCCACCAGCACCACCCGTTTATACACCATCGGCACCAGCAGCCCCCACACTAGTCATTAGTTCCACTACCTTCGTCTACAAGTGGGTGAAAAAGGGAAAAAAATGGTACCGGGTTAAGGTTGTTCGAAAAATCACCAAACGGGTAGTAGTGAAAAAAAAGGTCGTTTTAAGAAAGAAAGTTGTTAGAAGACTAAGGTAGAAAATACCTCCCACCTTTTCTATTTTTTTAATGATTTTAGATCCTGAAAAATTTTAATGTTTCATTGAACCATTTCTAATTGATATACAACTTTTTTACAAAAATTAATTAGTGTAAAAGAAATATCTAGACACATGATCACCATCCAGAACGGCATAATACTCTACGGTGACGATCTTAACCCTTTAAGGGCTAACTTGTCCATTCAGGATACTGAGATAGTTGAAATCTCGAAAAATGCTTCTGGAGGTAGGGTGATAGATGCTAAAGGATGCATTATAGCACCGTCTTTGATAAACAGCCACATACATCTGGGTGATTCAGTTGCTAAGGACGTGGGTGATGGGGAACCCCTAGAAAAAATTGTAAAACCTCCCAATGGAATTAAACACCGCATCTTAAGAGAAACTCCCCGCGAAGATCTGGTAAATTCTATAAAGGATTCTTTAAGGTACATGGTGCAAACCGGGACCTCCACATTTATTGACTTTAGGGAAGGAGGAGTGGGGGGCGTGGATATTTTAAGGGAAGCTTTGGATGAAATTCCCATGCGTTCGGTGGTTTTGGGAAGGCAAGATTCGTTTTTTGATGAAGAATCTCCTCATTCAAAGTTAGTTGCTGATATTAAGGAAATATTAAACGTTTCAGATGGAATTGGGCTAAGTGGCTTTGGAGAAATAACAAATAGCGTAGCTAGCCTTATTGCCAGCACCTGCCACAGCGAGGATAAAATCCCATCCATACATGTTGCGGAAAATGAAAAAGTACAGAAAGAATCTTTTTCACTTACGGGTAAAACTGAGGTAGAACGTGCCCTGGATGCAGGTTTTAAACTTCTCATACACTTAACTTCGGCCACAACCGCAGATATGGAGATGGTATGCAGAAAAGAAGTTTCAGTAGTTAGCTGTCCCCGGGCTAACGGGGCCTTATCAACGGGAATACCTCCCTTGAAAGATATGCATAATCTGGGAATAAACCTCCTTCTGGGTACAGATAACGTGATGATAAACACCCCTAATATGTTCCAGGAGATGGAATACGCCCTTAAAGTCACCCGTGGGTTTTACCAGGAATACTTTTCCCCTGTAGATGTCTTGAAGATGGCCACGGTAAACGCGGGGAAGGCACTAAATTTGAATTTGGGCTCCCTTAAGGAGGGCAATCTAGCTGATATCATGATTGTAGAAAAAGTGTCTTCGGACCCCATACTGTCCCTCTTAAACCGCACTCAATCGAAAAACATAATAGGCCTTATAATAAATGGTAAAATATACCAGAGGTGATCTTATGTACAGCAAAATTTTATTACCTACTGATGGTTCTAAGCACGCCGAAAAAGCTGCCAATCATGCTATGTGGATTGCCAGTAAAAGCGGCGCTGAAATCATTGTTCTTGACGTTATAGAAACATCTTCACTTGTAGGGCTTCCTGCAGAAGATTTAATAGTTCGCATTAAGGAAATGCTCAAAGAAGAAGCCCGGAGATCCTTAGAAAGAATATCGGAAATGATCAAAGAAGATATATCACCGAAAGAAATTAAGATCACCATGGTGAGTAAGGAAGGATCCCCCGCTGAGGTTATACTCCAAACCATTGAAGAGCAAGATATTGACATGGTAATAATGGGAACTTCTGGAAAACACGGCTTGGACCGGTTTTTACTGGGAAGTGTAACTGAAAAAGTAGTTAGATCTGCTAAATGTCCAATTCTTGCCGTCCATTAATATAACAAAACAATTTCATTTTAATTTAGCTGGTGTAAATATGCAGATAAAGGAGATAATGTCAGAAACCATACACTTTATACAAGTCCCAGGAAACCGTGACAACGCCCTGGACATCATGAGAGAAAATAAAGTTTCAGGACTCCCCGTGGTTAAAAAAGGAACCAAAACTCTGGTAGGAATACTCACCAGATCTGATCTGATCCAAAACCCCGACGAAGAACAAGTGGCCCTGATCATGACCCGCGACCTAATCATGGTCACTCCCGACGATGATGTGAAGGACGCCGCCCACCAAATGATCGCAAACAACATTAGAAGAGTCCCTGTTGTGCAAGAAGGGGAACTGGTAGGACTGGTAACTGCTTCAGACTTGGTTAATAAAGCTCTCTGGAAAATGGAGCTAAATGAACCTGCCGAAAATTACATGCTCAAAAATATACCTGCCACTTGGGAGAAAACACCTCTAAAGGTGGCCTTCGAGATCATGCGCTACTTCAATCTCAAAGTACTCCTGGCTCTAAATAAAGATGGTAAACTCTCAGGAATACTTACTGAATCTGATTTTCTAGACGAGAGTGAAGTGGTTTCTGAACAGACCGTCCATAATACTTCCGTTGGTACAGAAGGAGATAAATGGTCATGGGACAGTAAAAATGTGCTTTACGTCTTTAAAAATCACTTACAGTTCTCTGACAAGGAAGTTAAGGACGTGGCAGCTAGTGACCTGACTATAGTCACTACTAAAACCTCTGTCAGAGATTGCGCCAACAAAATGCGGCAGAAAAAAATCGAACAAATGCCAGTTATCGATGTGGAAGGAGATCTGGTCGGCCTGGTACGTGCTAGTGACTTAATAAAGGCCATAACCGATTAAAATGTCCCCTGTAATATTAAAAATAAAGGAAGGTCCAGAGGAAATTCGTATCGTGGCCAAGAACGGGCCGGAAGTTTCTATCCATACCATAAACATCAAATTCATCATGGCCACCCTATGGTGGGAAGGAGTTCCCCAACTGGAAACCTTCTTCAATATACTGGAACTAACCATAAAAAGGGCCATTAACGAAGTTTACCCCCACGACAAACTTTTGTTAAATTACACCTATAGCGCCAATGATAACCTGGAAGAGGCATCTGAAATCAACGTAAATATAAACCAGGTGGAAGTAGACGGACAGGAAATGGAACTTGAAGTAGGTGAGATCCACTTATATGGAAACGATGGACGTGGTTTTTTCCGTAAGTTAACAAGTTTCAGGCGTAAGCTGTCGGAAAACGTTGCCAAAGAGATTTAAATTTTTTTAAAAAAAATTATGGGGCAAATTATCTTCCTATTTTTTATATTTTCCTCCTAATAAGGGGCAGTAACTGGTACAGGGTGTTTTCAGCATCTACTTGGTCTTTAACCCTACGAGCCACTATTTTTCCCTTGGAGAAGAGGGTTATGTTTTTCCCTCCTACCTCCACCATGGCCAATCCCATTTCCCGGGAACACTTGACTTTCCCCAACTGTTTTAACTCTTTACAGGTCTTTTCCAGATCCAAAAGGTAAGGTAATTCTGTCTCAAACATGATCTTATTTTTTTCGTCCTTACAAGGTTTGTAGATTGTTAGTTCCTTCTTTTGGTGAGCATATCCACCTAAGTTTAGGGTAGTTTTTCTAAAACCTACTGCTTTAAGTTCTGAATCAATGTAGAAAAGGGTCTGGCTGTTTAAAAGTTTTTTGTAATCCACTTCAATCACAGCATTTCCATCCTCATCACGTACTCTCACTAGTTTAGTGCCAGAAAGTTTTTGTAAGAGTTTTTCAGCATACTGAATTCGGTTAATCTTTTTAAGCGTTAAAGGGCTTCCAGAAGATATTCTAGTAGCAAGACAAGTAGTTGAAGGAGAATAAGTGATTTCCATGTCCTTTAAAATATCCCTTACCTCGGGGGACATTAGTCCTACTTCTATAAGTGGCATTTTAATGTCTTTTTCATAATTAACCAGCACCCCCGGCCGGTCCTCCAGAAGGTCAGTGAGGTTGGTTCCGTCTGCCAACATATCAAAATCTTTCTCCTGGAGCACATCTTTTATTCTGCTATGAAATATATCTTTACAGACATAGCAGCGGTTAGGATGATTAGCTGAGAAAGATGGGTTTTTTAGGAGATTTTCTTCTATAACCTCGTGTTTTATACCGATTTTTCCAGCAATTTCCTTGGCTTTTTTAGTAAATCCCTCAGGCATGACCCCATTATCGATCGTTACTGCCAGGGCATCGTCAGAATAATCTTGGGCTATTTTAGCCAGTAGGGTGCTATCTGCGCCTCCAGAAAAGGCAATGATCACTTTATAACCCGGGAAGTAGTGCTTTAGTTTTTCCAGTTTGTTTTGCATGTTATCTTAACCTGGTGAAAAGAATATTTTCAATCCAAAATATCTTTTATAAATTGGAGGAGTTTCTGGGCGTCTAAGTTTTTTACATCTTCCCCATACTTTTCTAGGAATGTTTCAAGTTTCTTTATTTTTTCCGGTTCTATATCTGAATTTTTAAATACCAAAGGATACGTCCTTTTAGGATAGTAGATGTTCTTGGCAGTTTGATAAAGTAGATCACATTCTAATTGGGATATTATTCCTTGCTGGTGGGCTTTCTGAAAGTTATAGTTCATACTTACCAGCGCTTCGGAGAGTTGCTCCAAAGTGGACGGTTCAAATACCACAGCTACATCGTCGTCAGATTCAACTAACCCCTCTTTGTAGGCCTGATAAACCTTTCCCACACCCATCATCCCCATATCGTCCAGTTCGGCAGCCCGGAGGGCGCCCATACTGGCACCACCCACTACTGTAATTCCTCTATCCATGGCGTCTAATATCTCCCGATGGGACACGGCCGGTTCCTGGTGGAATACTCCGTCTATAATGCCAATTATAAAAGGATCTTCCTTCAAGGCAAGTGCCACATCACCTCTACCCACCGGACGACGGTAATCTGCTTTTAGAATTTTTTCCGCTTCTTCTAAGGAAATAGAAGGGCCTATGAATACTATTATCCCATCTTTATATGGCAAGAAAATGCACCCTCTTTTACGCTTTAAATGATCAATCCCATCTTTTTTCTAAATGTCATCTTTTTTTTCTAATAATAAATAGAATCCCTGGTTAATGTGCTTTTTGACTAAAAAAAGAGAATTTTACTTGCCGAGCCAAAAAAAGTATTTAGCCTACAAGAAGTCCTTCCCAGCCAATTCCTGGTGGAGGTTCTTTAAACGCTCCAGGGAGGGGTGGTCCGACCCTAAATGTTTTTCCCATTTTTTTAAGACAAAATGCAAGCCCACCTCCTGGTCCCCGTGAACCAGATTGTCAGCGTGGGCCACTACCTTTTCTTCCACGCTCTGAGGAGTGTAATCTTTAGGCGGTAATTCTAATTTTAGAGCTTCTTCTGGAGGTATTCCTGCCCCAATATGTCGTTCGACGATTTTAACTATTTCTGGAGGGAATCCAGCATTTTTTAGTATTTGAGCACCGACAATGGCATGTCGTATATTGTTAGAACGGCAACGTCCCACATCGTGGAGAAGAGCGCCAGTTGCTATAAGTTCCAGATCTAACTGACCTTTAAACTTTGATGCCAGCTTTAATGCTCTTTTTCGAACGACTTGTGAATGTTTAATAACTTCTTCAGGGCATTTAAGTTCTCTATAAACTTTTAAAATCAATACTGAGCCCTCTTAGAAGTTTAAAATATTAAAAAAAGTATTTTAGCTTATTTTTTCCTTTAACTCCTTCAATTCCAGGATGATTTTGGAGTTATCGTGAAATTCTAGTTTGGAGCTGCAGTCGGGGCAGAGGAAGTTATTCTCTGAAGCCTCTTCAAAGTTGTAACGGCACCCGTTCATACAGATGAAGAACATATTATCTTCTTCATACTCCAATGACTGTTCGATTTCGCGGGAGTAAGTTTCACATTTCTTGTTAATTATCTCTGCTATTTTTTTTTCGTCAAATTTCCAGTTGTAAGTGTACCACTGGGTTTCTGGATCTTTACTACGTTTGTAGCTGGCTGCTCCAGCGTCGTAAAGTTTATATAAAACTCTGCGAACAATGTTCAGCCGTATTTCTGTTTCTTCAGCTATTTCTTCGTCGGTAGTCTTGCCAGATAATAAACACCGAATAATTGGAATACTGTTTTCCTCATCAGCAGTGACGTCGGTGATAATTTCCTGTACCGCGTAGTCGTTAAGCATTTTATTCACTCCTTCCTCTTTTGAAAATTTAAGAAGTTCTTGAATGGCAGGATCGTTGAGCTTTAACATTTGTATAACCTCCTCCTAAGGCTAGATTAATAGGTTAATCTCTTACCTAAGGCGACATAGGACTATCATGTACATCTAAGCTCTGCTAATTAATCCCATAAATCGAAGCCCTTTAATTACATGCCTAAATTTTTACAGTCAATCTTAGTTTACCCTTTAATGCCACTATACGTATTTTTAAGGTAATTGTACCTTCATATGAAAAATCACGATTTAATATTGTTTTTTTAAGCTAATGCTTGTAGTTTAGGGGTTTAAAAAACACCTTTGGGTATATATCATATATACACATATTAGTATTTAAATTTTGTTGATAATCACAAATATTTACAAACACTATTTAAGGCTTTTAATCTTTCTTACAATCACTGCCGGAGTATGGGGCACTGAATCAAGCATATCTACGGTTACAGCTGAGATATCTCCCTTGAAAGTCCGAGCCATATCATACACCGTTTCCATGTTTATCTCGTTTTCTTTCTGACACTCTGCAGCCACTGCAGCCACTTCCAGAATGGTTTCTACATCCATAAGACTGGAAACACCCAGAGGAGTTGGTCCCTGG
>JAUYBK010000209.1 GCA_030693105.1 Methanobacteriaceae archaeon
GGATAGATGCCTTGAAAGAAATTGATCTTGAAATTAAAAAAAAATCTTTAACACTTATTATAGGCCCTTCTGGTTCTGGTAAAAGCACTCTACTAAATCTTGCAAGCTTAATGGATACTCCTACCCGGGGAAAAATCTTAATTAGAGGAAAAGATACTTCAAAAATGTCTAAATCCGAAAGAATCAGAATCCGGCGGAACCAAATAGGAATCATATACCAACGGGATAGCCTACTTCCATATTTAACCATTCTGGAAAATGTTATGGTCCCCATGGTTGCAAAAGACCAAAAAAAGGCCGTGAAAATACTTAAAATAGTTGGTTTATCACATATAAGCAAATTTCCAGATGAAATTTCTAGGGCAGACCAGCAGAGAGTTGCTCTTTCAAGGGCAGTAATTAATAATCCTTCTCTTTTATTAGCTGATGAACCAACCGGAGAATTAAATTCAGAGGATACCGAAAAAATCATAAATTTGATAAAAGATGTTGGAAATAAATGCGCCGTTTTAATTGCTTCCAATAATCCGGATTTAGGTAAATACTGTGACAATATACTATCTCTTAAAGATGGAATATTAATGGGAAATCCTAACTAGAATTTAACAAACGCAAGCTTAGTTTTTTAGATTTAAGAAATTTTAAGATAATTAAACATTCTACAGGAGGGCAGGAATAAACCCTCTAATAAAAAAAAAGAAAAATTAATTCAAATCATTATCCTAAGAATTGACGCCTATTTGCTGCTCTTAAAACTAGTTCGGGGATTGTATCAACTTCATTTTTACATACAAATTCGGTTAATTGGCCTGTGATTTCTTTATGTGTTTGATCCACCTCATAATCAATAAATTTTAACTTATTTTTTATAGATTCTGGTAATAATGGAGAATCAATATTTAAATAGCGCAGTGCGTCTTTTAAGTCATAGTTTAAATTTAAATAATTTTCATTAAGGAAAGAAACGTCATCCTCATCCAATGCATTTAAACCAAATATTTCCGGAGGTAAGCCCAGGGAATATAGGGCACATGTAAATGAGATGGCTCGGGGTAAAGAGACTCCATCAATATTTCTAGAATAACCAAACAAACCAATATGTAATTTTCTTTTTCTCCTACTTGGAGTACTTTTTGCTACTTTATTAATAAAAGGAGCTAAATCCAATATTTGTTTCTGATATTCTTGACTGTATTTATTTATTATATCCAGAAACTTTTCTTCATCTACTTCCAAAGGTTTTGAAGTTTTTCTGGACTTTATTTTTCCAATGGCCTTAACAACTTCATCAGTAGGATTATCATACTTAAATGAGGATTGAACTGTAAAGGTATGTACACTTGGATATTCCTTTGCTAAGCTTTCTACCGTGCTTGGTTTCAAATTTCCCCTCAAGGGAGCCGAACCTACCCCTAGGATAGGAAAGATTTCAACGCCAATATCCTCCGATAACAAATTCAAGTTATTAAGAGCTAGCTTATTCAATAAAACGGCACTAACCAAACCATAATTCATAGCAGGATCTGATCTGGCCAGAAATACTCGCTGATAATCAACGTTCTTATCATTTAGATATTTTCTGGTCATGTCATGTGCATGGAGCATTCCATCCATGTCTTCAAAAAGGGGGATTACATTGATTTTACTGGGCTTGAATTCACCAATCCAATCAGCAATTGTAATATCACCAGGTTTAAATGATTTATTTTGTTTGCCAATAACAAAATCAACGTAATATCTATATATCCTGTCAATACACTGGTATGAAGCTGTCATAGGCAAAATTATCTCAAAAACCGGAACTATATCTTCCCCATAAAATAATTTTGCCGCATCAAAGGACCTAGGTATGCTTTCTAAAGTTTCCAGCAAAATTTTTGCTTCAGCTTTCTCTACTGTGGGGTTAGGAACCCGCAGAGTAACGAAATAATCTTCACCTAATTTTTTTTCATTAAAAAACAGCCCATATTTGCTTAAAAGTTTTTTAACGACATAATTGTCTACTTCTTTCCCTTCACAATCCCACATTTGCTCATCACAACCCAACTGGGAAAAGACATAAAATGCCTCAGCTATTTCGTCTTCACCACCTATTTCAGGGGATGATGAAAAAAAAGGACTGTTTACATTATCCGGATGCTGAGTACTCATACATTTGGGAATCATCTTCTTGGGAATCATCTTTTCTAATACCTCCAACTTCACTTATTTTCTCAACTTCTAAGTATTCACTAACCCATATTCCAATCACTTGGCAAGAAAGAGTGTAGTTTTTTATTCGTTCTACTGCTTTTTTGATATGTTTTTTTTGTACTTCTTCCTTAACTGAATTCGCAGCACAATCGAAATGCCCCACAATAAATATAGTGTTAGAATTATTTTTAGAAATGGAAATAGCCAATCTTCGTAGAACATGTGATGGATCAAAATATTTACTAGCCAATAATCCATTCATACCCGCTTCAGTAATCATGTCCACATAGTCCACATCATAGTTTTGAGTAATCCAAGTTATGACTGGTATCTGAAATCTCCCATCAATACAATTTAAACAAGTTGCAAATTTCAATTCCATTTTTAACCTCTAAATTTAATTATAATCTGTAATGATATTCCAATATGGCTAAAATTTTAATACCTAATATGGTTAATGTAAATATAATTATTGGGCCTAAAGATGAAACCATGTCGTCTTTTTTAATTTTATACATCGAATCATCCCTTAATCTTTATTGATGAAGAAATGTTCCTGTAATAGAGGAAATTTTTTCATCTAATTATCATGTTTAATTATTATAATATATAATCTTTTATAACTATATCTGTTCTTATGTTGCTAAAATTCGATTATGAGTCTCTTTGGTCATGAATCAGAATATATTTCATTATTTAGACTATTAAGAAGTATATAATTCCTTTTTATTAAATTTACCGATTAAATAATAGTAATAGTTTTTAAATTGGTTATGAAAATGTACTTTTAAAAACTAAACCCTTTGAATCGAATTAAAAGAAAAAATATGGTTTCAAAACCCCCCTTGCTAACAACATCAAAAATAGGCGGGTTTATGAGAAAATATTTCAAATTAATTTCAAATTCTAAAGGTATGATTATTCGTTTTAAACGAAAGAATGTGTGCAGTTACCGCCACGCCCACGATTTTAGTAATATAAAAAGATGATTTTGATTGAAAAAAACGATGGACACCATTAACATGACCCATAAAAATAAAATACTGTTCAATTTTACATCCCATGGTACACCTTGTTTAGTCTTATAATTTTCTATATAACTTGCAAAGTAGCGGTTGTTTGAAATCCATCTCTCTGCTTTCTTTGAACTTTTGGTAAAACAAAAAAATGAAACTAAAACAAAGTGGGTGGTGGGTAGTAGGGGAATAACCACTCCCACTGCACCAATACCCAATAAAGTCGCCCCTAAGCTCAAGAAAAATAATCTTTGAGCTTCCATTAATTATCCCATTAAACTTTTTTAAAAATGATTCATATTAAGTTTAATTATGTTTAGAGTTATTAAACGAAGTATTTCTCAAATACATCCCCAATATCTTCCGGTTCTTTTATTATAAAGGTGTCATACATTTTAGACAGTTTTTTCACGTGGTCCACATCTTCTTTTCTGATGGTGATTTTTAAATCCTTCCCATCCGGGAGTTGGGTAATGGTTACTCCTTCTTCGTAGTCAGAGGGCAGTATATAGAGGGGGACATCTGCCTTCTGACCCATAATCGCTGCATTGGAAATTAAGGTGTCCCCCATTCTCATGGCTATTTTGGCTACAGTGTTGGAGGTAGTGGGGGCTATTAACATAAATTCATACTTACCTAATTGAATATTACCCGCTAAAAATGGTGCATTTGCATTAATTTCCACCCAAACTTTATCAAAATTCGTTTCTATATCACTGGATATCCCGTAATATTTTACCACTTGATCTCCAGATTTTGAGATAAAAACTTCTATATCCACCTTGTCTTCGTACTCTTTTTTTATTTTCTTCATTACCTTCATTGTTTCCAGTATTTTATCACCGGCACCGGTAATTCCCCAGGCAATCTTCCTCTTTCCCATGTTGAAACTCCCTCAAATCTTTTAAAGAAATTAAAATAAAAAAAGCTAGGTTAATCACCTAATTTAAATATTTTCTTTCCCTACAATTGCATGACATCTAGTCACTTAAAATGTTATTCTAGCTCTTTTTTGCTTCTACTCGTTCTTCCTGAGTCATTGACACCAATTCTTTCACACGGGTAACATCAAGACCAATACTTTCCGCCCCCCGGGTTCCATACTCTACATCACATTTGTAGAATAGAGATGCTTGTCGGTATTGAATGTTTTCTTTAGCATCAAATAAGTGGTCTGCTATATTTGAAACCAGGTTAGTTTTAGCCTCATCATCCAAAACCCTCCGGTAAAGTTCACCGGCCTGAACGAAATCGACATCTTCAGTTGGCCGGGTGTGTCTGTCAATAATGGCCTGAACCTCGACAACCGGAGGATTAAATGAAATATCTGGCTCGGGGCCGTTCATGGTATTAGGGTAGTAGTTCGGCCCTGATCCTCCATTATCATCCATCGTCATAGGACCATCCCGCTGGTAATTAGCTATCTTCGCATTTTTAGCTCTGTTAACGGGAATTTGATGGTGATTAGGGCCTAATCTATGACGTTGAGTGTCTTCATAAGAGAACAGCCTTCCCTGTAAGAGCCGGTCCGGTGAGGGTCCTATTCCCGGTACGAAGTTTGATGGTGCAAAGGCCGCCTGTTCTCCTTCTGCAAAGAAATTTTCCGGTGCCCGGTTTATAACCATCTTTCCTAAGGGGATTAAAGGATAGTTTCCGTGATACCAGACCTTGGTGATGTCAAATGGATCGAATTTGTATTCTTTGGCTTCCTCTGGTGTCATTATCTGGACGTAAACTGTCCACTCTGGATAATCACCTGATTCAAGGGCATCGTAAAGGTCTTCGGTGGCATGTTTAGGGGTTTCTCCTGCCATCTTTACCGCTTCATCAATTAGTGAAGGTTTTGTTGCCAAGAACTGATTTAAAATGTACTTTAACTCATACGTATTCACCTTCTTGGTTGTACCACATGAAGGTGTGGCTGGAGAAGCCATCCATGTGTCGGAAGGAGTAAGGGGTTCCCCTATCTGAAAAGAGGATGCTTACTTGATGTACAGATTCGGGAGTTAATGAAAGGAAGTCCCAAAACATGTCCGCGTCCGGCAAGTTAGTTTTCGGGTTCCTCTTTTGGGTGTGTATAAAATCAGGGAATTTTATGGCGTCTCTGACAAAAAATATGGGAGTATTGTTTCCAACCAGATCGTAGTTTCCTTCTTCGGTGTAGAACTTCACAGCAAACCCCCGGGGGGGGGGTCGCGTGCCGTATCGGGTGACCCGCGTTCTCCTCCTAATGTTGAAAATCTTACAAAAACTTCAGTTTTTTTACCAATTTCTGATAAGAAATTTGCTCGGGTATAATTCGAAAGATCGTGGGTTACTTCAAAATATCCGTAAGCCCCGGCACCTTTGGCGTGTACCACACGTTCGGTTATTCTTTCCCTATCAAAATGTGCTAATTTCTCTATTAAATGAACATCTTGAAGCAGAGTATAGCTGGATCCTTCGCCGGTGGTTATTGATGCCTGATCATTGGGAACCGGATGTCCCTTGTTAGTTGTATTTTTTTTCTGTCACAATGTCTCCCCCGTTATTATAAACTTCGTTCTATATAGAACTTAGTTCTATATAAGTTTTAGTACTATATGTTTTTATTTAGGAGAGGCTAATTATATTCATGGAAGGGAAATTACGGGAACAAAAAATTAAAATCACCCCCCAAAGGTTAGAGCTCATTAAAAAGCTAAAAGAATTAAAAAATACTCATCCGTCATTTAACAGAATCTACCTAGCAATTACAGAGATACATCCCAATGTAAGCCGTTCCACAGTACATGAAAATCTAAAACTACTGGTTGAAAAGGACTTTATAAGAAGCTTCCATTATAAAGGTGAAATTCACTATGAGATGAATCCTGAGCACCACGTAAACTTAGCTGAACCCAATGGAACTATAAGGGATATTAAAAATGATAAGATCAGGAAAAAATTAGCGGAAATTGAAAAAATCATAAAGGAAGAAGAAGGGATAGAGATTAAAACTTTATTAATTATTGTAGATTAATTTAAAGTGTTTATTATGGTTTAATCTAGATATAAATCCTTAAATATATGTTAATCCGTATTATTAATATGAAGTTACAAGCACGGAATATTGGTCTAATTGCAGGACTTATATTGGTTTTATTTTTATCAATAGGCGCATTAAGCGCCCACCAACCCCGTCTGGACACTGGTACTACTTTTTCTGTTGAAAATCCTATTCTGGTGGAGAATCCAGAAATATCACAGGCCTTTTATGGACAACTCAAAGGAAACCCAGTATATTACCAGATAAAATCTGATAACCCTTTCCAGTTGTACGTAAACCTTTTAGTACCCACCAGTCCCGGCCAGAGCGGTGAATTCATCTCAGCAGAGGTGACTGATGCTTCAGGAAAGGTGATAATATTTTTAAACGGGACTAAATCCACTTGGGAACAATATTTTGAGGAATTTGGAGGAGATTATTACCTTAAAGGACCGGAAGCCACTCTTCAAGTACCAGCTGGGACCTACAACATCAAAGTATTCAACACCCTGAACCAGGGAAAGTACGCCATTGCTATAGGAAAAATCGAAACCTTCCCTGCCAACGAGGCTATAACTACCTTATTCACTTTGCCTCTTTTAAAAGAACAGTTTTTTGCCAAACCACTTTCCACTCTATTTGTCGAGTTTGTGGGAATCATTCTGGGCCTAGGCAGTCTGATGGTGCTCTTCATACTCATGGTGAAGTCCAGAAAGTCGGAAGAAATGACTGGCTTAACACTTAAGGTTGGAGCGACTTTGGCACCCTTATTATGGGTGGGAACCATTATCACCACCATGGTGTGGGTTTGGGTGATGTACAACAACCCACTGAACATTCTGGGGCTGTTAAATAGTTTGATATTGGTCATGATTTTATTACTTACCTGGATGGTGGGTTCTAAGACCATGAAAGCGGAATTTGGGAAGCTACCCCTCATCAGCGCCAGTTTATTGGTGATATTATGGTGGATATTCGTCTTCCTGGCCATCGCAGTAATATAGGTGATTAAATGGATGCATTTGAAAAATTAATCAAAATGGATGGGTTAGACCCCGAAGAACATGCCCAAAAGATGAAAGAACTTGAGGAGGACTGTGTTTGTCCTATCTGCCCCACCTACGAGGACTGTGGTAAGGGAGAGAACGTTTTCTGCATCACCGAGAAGAGTAGTTGTGTGGACATGGAACTGGGATGTCTGTGCCCCACTTGTCCTCTGGCTCAGAAGTACAAGATTGGGGTGATGTACAACTTCTACTGTACCAGAGGGAGCGAAAAAGACCAAAGGTTAGGATAGTGAATTAACCCTTATTATTCTTTTTTTTAGAAAAATAGGTATAGATTCAGTTTTGGCTGTTTTTACAGCTAGTATGGAACTGTGGTTAAGCATTCCCCCTAGGATTCGTTTTAAAGATTAATCCAATTATCATTGCTACAGTTTGCGCAGCAGGGTCAATATCTCTGGCAGGTGATAATATCCGTCATCGTTTGCTAAATGGCGTTAAGGAGGGTAAAAAACCTCAAAGAAAATAGATTGTACCCATTATGAAACAAGTAAGGAGTGTTGGGTCCTGGATTGTTATTACCGTTTCTTTTTGGAACCCCCTCCCCCCTTGATGCAGCGGTGTGAATAACTTTAGGAACCCAGATAATGGGTTTAATACTTTGAATGAGTGTTGGAATTATTATTTGGAGTTTAGGGTTGGCATTACCGGTTATATGAGAATTATGAGCATGGAAAACTTCATGAAGATCTGAAAATAATTAATTTTCTAAAAACTTTTTTTAAAAAGTTAATATGACTATAAAAGAGCAGATAACCATTAATTCTGCTTTCATCAAGTTTGAACAGAAGTTGATCGAAACATTTAATAGTAAATCTAGGCTAAGGTTACCCTAAGAGAATTTAAAAGGCTTATTATTATGAATGGTGATATTGATTTTGAAATCACAACCCTATACACCATTTTTTAAAGAGGGCGTTCGAGAAGGTGTTGCATTTGGAGAAAATTAGGATCGCTATTATTGGAATAGGCAACTGTGCAAGTTCACTCATCCAAGGTATCTATTATTATGAAGATAAGAAAGCAGAAGACGCCGTAGGCCTCATGCACTGGGATATAGGAGGATATCTCCCTTCTGATCTGGAAGTTGTGGCGGCCTTCGACATAGACCAGCGCAAGGTTGGAAAAGATGTTAACGAGGCTATATTCGCAAAACCAAACTGTACCACAGTATTTTGCCCAGAAATAACTCTTTCAGGAGTTAAAGTAGATATGGGCTGCGTATTAGATGGAGTAGCACCACACATGGCCGAATTTGCTGACAAACAAACCTTTATGGTTTCTAAAGAAGCTGAAAAAAGCAAAGAAGAAATCATTAACATCCTAAAAGAAAGAAAAGTTGAAATTCTGGTGAACTACTTACCAGTGGGTTCGGAAAAAGCCACCCGTTTCTACGCAGAATGTGCTCTAGAGGCCGGAGTGGCCTTCATAAACTCCATGCCCGTTTTTATTGTAAGCGACCCTGGATGGGCAGCTAAATTCGAAGAAAAAGGCATACCCCTAGTGGGAGACGATATAAAAGCCCAAATTGGTGCCACTATAACCCACCGTACCCTTGCTAATCTCTTCCGGGATAGAGGAGTAAAATTGGACCGCACCTACCAACTTAACACCGGTGGAAACACCGACTTTTTAAATATGCTCAACCGCAGTCGCCTGGACTCCAAGAAAGAATCCAAAACCGAAGCAGTACAGGCAGTTTTAGGAGAAAGATTGGACGCCGAAAATATCCACATTGGCCCCAGTGACTACGTACCCTGGCAAAAGGACAATAAGATCTGCTTCCTGCGGATGGAAGGAAAAACCTTTGGTAACGTCCCCATGAACATCGAACTGCGCCTCTCTGTGGAAGACTCGCCTAACTCCGCTGGATGCGTCATCGACGCAGTACGCTGCTGTAAACTGGCACTGGAAAGAGGAATTGGAGGTCAATTAACATCTATATCTGCATACACCATGAAGCACCCTCCACAGCAGTTCACCGATGACTTGGCCCGGGAGATGGTGGAAGAGTTCCTAGCCGGAGAACGGGAAAAATAAATTCCAATATTCTTTTTATTAAAAAAATAGAGTAATAGATAGAATTGACTCTATCTATATATAATTATTTACTCTTCTAATCCAAATTCTTCTGTGTCAATCCATTCGTTTTTCAATAAAGTCCACCAATCAGTGGCTAAACCTTTTAAAACATATTCATAGGGTAGCCAGCCGTAACCATTTTCCCCCCATCCAGTTCCCCAAGAATTTCGTATTATTAAGGCCCCTTTAGTTTTTGTTTTGCAATTAGGGTTCTTCATTTCCAGTTTATCATCGTAACCGACAGCCATAACGCCATGTCCCCCTAAAACCTGCTCCCCTTTACAAGGGTATGGTATTTTTCCACCTTTAGCTTCGCTTAGAGAACTGTAAACTGTGAAACCAAATATAGAGGGAATTCCTGCTGCCAAGTTGGTTTTTATCCGGTCTAAAACCACGTTACTTTCGGTTTGGGGCGGGTCCAGCCGGACGTACTGCAGGGCCTGATAGTTCTGGGCGAAGGAATAGGAAAAAGCCGGTGGTTCCTGGTCAAATTCTTCAATGACGTAGGGGTAGTATTCCTCCGGCGGCACTCCAAAAAGTGTTAACGCTTGCATGGTAGTTCTCAGATAGGCCCCCGTATCTCCGGTGACTTTCATGAGATTTCTAGTTGCCTTGTAAAGGAATAACCGTGAAGCATCCAGATGTTTGCCGAATGCTCTTTTTTCGTAGTATTCCAATAGACTTGCCCCGGCATTGGCAGTGCAAGAACCCAATTGGCCCTGGTCCTCTATTGGCGAACACCACTTTCGAATATCTACCGTACTTGGGACTGCTTTTACCGGATCAACAATTCCCATAGTTTCCATCAGTGGTTTAACCCTGATATTATCTACTCTGTAGTCCCTGAAGTCAGGGTAATCTCTAAGCCATCCCATTTTTCTTATTTTGTCCATATTCATCACCTCCAATGATACTTAAGTAATAATTTCAGTAGGGCAAAGTTGACCTATAATTTGTTAAATTGCTTATTAAAAGCAATATTGTACTATTAACAATTTTAACACGTTTATTTTATCTTTT
>JAUYBK010000212.1 GCA_030693105.1 Methanobacteriaceae archaeon
GAGGTCTTTGTAAGGTGAATGTATTATTCCAAGGGGGTGGTATTCTACTGATTTCATTTTTTTCACCGTTGTCGAGATGCAAGTGTTTTCATGAAAATGTATTATTGTGATCCATCATATAATAATAGTTAGGACAATAACTGGAGGATGAAAATATGAAAATTAGTGCTAGAAACATGATGAAAGGAAAAGTTGAAGATGTAGAAGTTGGAGCAGTCATGGCTAATGTTAAAATCCGAATAGAGGCCCCTGATTTAATTACTGCAATAATTACAAAAGAATCTGTTGAAAATTTAGATATTAAAGAAGGAGACATAGTTACCGCTATTATAAAATCTACAGAAGTGATGGTTGGCAAAGAATAAATCAATAAACAATCTTTTTCGTTTTTTAATACAAATATCTTTAAGGGATAATTACAAAGTTGATAAGACTAATTCATCATTTCGAAGAATAGCTGAATTTAATTGTTTTTTTAGAGTTCTATAGAATATTTGTAAAATAGGGAAAAATCTTCAATTCGATATGTTTATATATCCATATCGCATATGTAAATCATCAACTCATAATCAAAGTGATAATCATGGCAGTAATAATTGACACAGAAAAATGCGGAAACATAACCAATTGTCCAGTGGAAGGATTATGTATAAAGATATGTGAACAGGGCGCTTTGGTAGAAGAAGATGGTGAACTTGTTTTACACACAGAAAAATGCGATGACTGTGATTTATGCATCCAAAACTGCCCCAACCAGGCTATATCCAAGGTATGATGTTGTTTTTATAAATTAAATTTATTTAATCGAAGTGGATGTGAAGTGAGATGAATAAATGACTACCGTGGAAAGAAATGGGGGCGACAAACGTTCCCTGGATTACCTCAGTGACAAGTGTGTGGGGTGCGGTATATGCACCAAGATTTGCCCCACAGAATCTTTAAAATTGGGTCCAGTACTACCCATCGCCAGAGGCCTTATTGATATGGATTACCTCAATGTCACCGGGAAAACTTGTTTTTTATGCGGATTATGCGCATCAAGCTGTCCTTTCGAAGCACTTGAATTCGAGATAAATGACGAGAACATCAAAGACTTGGAAGCATATCCCACTTGGAAGCATAAAGCATCAATTGATGATGAAACCTGCCTGTGCTGCAAGGCATGTGAAACAGCATGCCCCCAGGATGCTATAACCATCAGACGTGACCTCCCAGATCGCTCCAAACTGGTAAATGGTGAGATAAACATTGATGAATATACTTGTATCTACTGTGGCATCTGTGAAGAAATGTGCCCACCACAGGCCATAACCATGACCGTAAAGGAACAGATGGAACGTGACATCAAAGTAGATGAAAATAAATGTGTCTACTGCTTGGTCTGTAAACGTGCCTGTCCAGTTGACGCTATAAAAGCCGCCTGTACATCTTGTTCATACGGAGAATACCGGCTGACCCCCGAAGATGCTGCAATTAAAGGTAGATCCATCCTCCAGGACGAAAAGTGTGTAAACTGTGGATGGTGCGAAGAAATCTGTCCTGTGGATGCTGCTTCAGTCACCAAACCATTCGAAGGTGAAGTCATAATGGACACCACCGAATGTAAGGGTGAATCATGCCATGCTTGTATGGATGTCTGTCCCTGCAATGCTGTTAGCCTGGTGGATAACAAATCTGTCATTGAAGAGAAGTTCTGTATTCTTTGCGGGGCTTGCAGTAATGTCTGCCCACAAAAATGTATAACCATCCAGAGAGACAAGATGAACCTTGAAAACATCAAATCCAAATCATGGCAGAAACAAATTGGTAAATTGGTTACTAATGGTTCTTAATAACCTTTAATCCTAATTTATCATTAACTCTTTTCATTATTTATTTTTTATAAAAATTACTCATCTATTGATTTATTTTATTTTAAAAACAATTATAAATCACGTTAATTATCTAAATAGCAGTCCTTGAAGCTGGAATAACTGATTACTTTTTGATAAATGATGATTCAGGATTATGGGTTATTTTTAAAAAACTGGAAAAATGTATTTTTTAGAAAATTATTCTAAAGACAAACATCAACATTCAAACTAAACTTTAGAAAATTCAGAATAAAGAGTGATAAAATGGATGAAATCATTGCAAAAATAGACGACTCTGAAATCTTATGTCAAATAGATAAAATAGTTCCTTTCCATGGTTATCTTAGTACAGGGGCATTTATTGGCCTTCAGATGCTAAAAATTGCCCGGGAATTGTTGGACATTAAAGAGGGAGATCGTGTTTTTGTGACATGTGAAACCCTAAACTGTCTACCAGACCCCTTCCAGATCCTTTGTGGGTGCACCGTTGGAAACAAAGGTTTAAAAGTCTTAGATTATGATAAAATGGCTGTCACCATAAATAAGGGTGCTGAACCTGGGCAAGATCATGTTAAAGGAGTTAGGATATTTTTAGACCCTGCAAAAACCGCTCAATATCCGGTATTCCATGCTTGGTACATGAACGAGAGAAAAGTACCCCACGAAGAGGCTATTTCGGAACTTATAAAGGCGGGGGACAATGTTTATACTTGGAAATTTGTGGATGTGCCTGTTCCTATAAAGGCCAAAAAAGATGTGCGCATCTGCACTGATTGCGGTGAATCATTCGTCAGCAAGGATGGATCAGCAATTTGTAAAGGTTGTTCAGAAAATTTATGATTGCTTAAAGGCATCCTTAACTTTAGGATGTCCTTTTTAGGAGAATGTGATGGACAAACAAATAACCAAGAGAATTCCCTATGAGATTTACAGAGATTTAAGAAAAATTTCATTAAAAAAAGGGGATATCCCAATTGTTGAACTTATTATAAGGGCATTAGATGATTATATTCAAAAAAATAAAATGAAAGGAATTCTGTCCTAAAAATCGAGAAATACCATTCAATAACCGAAAATTCAAAACGAGTAAATTTGAATTTATTGACAATTTCACGCCAAATGACCTTGTTAATGAGTTTTACCCTTTAAGACTGCTTTCAATCTTGCACGAAGATTTTTTGGGTTCTACTATTCCAGATTGTGAGCTGGTAGGAGGATTCATGGAAGTGGAAGTACACCCCGATATTTTAAGTGACCTGAATCTTAACGATGGAGACAAGCACGTCTTGAATCACCGGTTGGAGATCTTGTTGTCAAATTAAAAGAGAATAATGAAGTCAGAAAAGATTATATCCTTACCATAAAGGCGGATGGCTAAAAATACAACAAATCTGATAATTTTTTAACCCAAGATATAATTAGCGAGGTTGTGATGGAGCTCCCTATTATGACACATGGGTTCAAATAAAGCCTATGAAAGAGGAAAATAATATCCGAAATGCCAAAGTTGCAAATTCTTTTTTATTCTATTAAAACATGAAATAATACCATATTTCTGGCTGAAAAATGAAATTTTTCCCAATAAAAAAATTCGATATTTTTATATATACATATCGATAATTTTATTATATTGTCCTGATACCTCAGCCAGGGCAACTTCATGAAAATAATGATAAGAGGAATATTAATGAACAGGAAAAAATTGGCAATTATAGCAGTTATTGCAGTAGTAATCATTGTGACTGGAGTTTATGTAAGTGGAATCCTAGGTGGAGGCCTGGGAGCTCAGAACAAAACCCTCACCGTTCTTGCAGGCGCAGGTTTTGTTAAAGTCACCAATGACATGAAAACCGAATTTGAAAAAGAACATCCGGGAGTCACAGTCAATGTGCAGAACGGAGGTAGTGGAGAACTATTCAGCATACTGGAAACCCAAAAAAGTGCAGATATCTTTATGCCGGCAGATTACAAGTACATGGGTGATGCCATGAAAAATGGCGATATGGAGAATGATACAATTAAAAACATTACCAAAAACATTCCAGTCATCGTCGTGGCCAAAGGAAACCCTAAAAACATTCAATCATTAGCCGATCTTGGTAATTCCGGAGTTAAAGTTGCCATTGGAGAGCCTAATGGTCCTGCAATAGGTAAAACCACCTCCAATATCCTGAATAAAACTGGTCTTAATGACAGTGTACAGGCTAATGTTGTAGTGAAAACAACGACCGTAAACCAACTATTAACATATATAGTAACTGGTCAGGCTGATACAACTATAATCTGGGAGGATATGACCAGTTGGCCTGAAGCTCAGGGTAGAATAGACATTATCAAGATACCTGCAAACCAGACTATAATAAGTACTGTTCCTATTGGGGTCACAG
>JAUYBK010000215.1 GCA_030693105.1 Methanobacteriaceae archaeon
TTAAATAAATTGTATCTAGGCAAAATAAAAGAATATGATAGGCTATTATGATATTTAAATCTCAGATTTTGGAATATCCAGCATGTCAAATTTATAATAACGGGTGAATCCACAATCTCGGCAGATTATTTTCAAACTGTAGGTATCCACTTCAATATCGTGACCCGTGGCATCCCCACACTTAAAACAGCTGGCGGATTTTTTTAATTTCCATACATCAACTGCCATTATTTTTCCCCCTTCTCTGCCCCTTTTATCACGTAGTAACGGGCAGTTCCGCAGTTTGTGCACCAGATTTTAGCCTTGTTAGTATCCACCTTTATTCTTTGAACCGCATTCTCCCCACAGTAAAAACAGGGGACTTCTTTTTCTAAGAACCATGTTTCTGCCCGTTCGGTCTTCTCCTGGTCTCCATAGTTGACCACTATACGACGGATAGGGACTTCCAGTATGGTATATTTTTCTCCTTTCAGGGTTTCGGAGATAGACTCCACAATAATGTCTACCGTTTCCTCTTCCACCACACAACAAACCAAGACGGCGTCGGTGGCGTAGTCCCGGATCATGCTAATGGCAGATTTGGGATCTTCCTTAATAGAAAACCCCTTCCAATCTTGAGGAGACATTCCTTTGTACTCTAAAACGTAAAAACCTGTTATTCCCGCATCAGTTAGGGCGTTCATAGCCTTTCCTAAGTTTTCAACCTCTACAAAGACCCTTAAATGCACCTTCATAAGACCACCTTTTATAAATTATATTCTTCATATCATATTATATGCTAGTGTCAAGGGTGGTTAAATGACGGGGAAGCTGTGTGCAGAGGATGTTAATCTATTAATGGACCATGACAGTATTATTTTAGAAAGAGAAGAGGGTTTTCTGGTTTTAACTAGTTCCACTAACCTCAACGGGTTCGGAAGGTTTAAATCAATTTTAAATCATAGTCTAGGGCAAGATGTGAATCTTGATAAATTAGATAGAGATAAGTACCTCGCTGATCTGGTTTTTAAAAAAAATATCCCCGCCCCAGCAGCGGTGGTCTTCAACCAATCCCCCGTTAATAAAAATAAATTAGTAACTATCGACGCTGTCTCGGTAATGATACACATTAATAAACCCCAATTAGGCATTTTATCCCCCATTTCAACCATAATACTAGTGAACCACGACTTAGATCAGGGAATTCTTTTAAAACTTATGATCCAGGCAGCAGCAGCAAGAGCATCAGTCCTCTGGGAGCGAGGCATTCCGGTGGGATACCTTCCCAGTGATGGATCCACACTGATAGCCGGCACTGGTGATGGTCATCCAGTTAATATTAAAGATGTCAAAAATGTCGAGGAATCAGTATATGAGTGTGTCATTAAGGCCACCAAGTTAGCTCTCAAAGATTTTAAGTCGTCAAAGACCATTACCGAATTTTTAAGCCGATCTGGTGTGGAAATTGATGATCTGGTGGAAGCTGCCGTTCAACTTTTAGTAGGAGTTAAAGACCGTCCTGAACTTCGCATTAGAATAAAAAATCAGCTAAAAAAATCCCTGGAAGATATTAACGTTATATCACTGGTAATGGCCGGTATAAGGGTGGAAGAGGATTATCAAAATCACAGAGTAGCCGGAGTGGACGTGGACGATGATCCGGCCTATCTGTACTCCGACGAGGTTTTGGGAATGGCCATCGCCAACCAAATTGCAGGTACCAAAGCCATATTCAACTTTAAAAGATATGACGAAAAAAAACCGGGCATATTGAGTAGATTAGGACCTATGATGGACGATGTTTGCGCGGGTTTAATAGCAGGTTGCATGTCCAAAATATTCGAGGAATAAAAAAATGACGCGTAAAGTTCGGTTGGACTCTCCACCCCAAAAAATTGAAAATAATGATAACAGTTGGAAGGGATTTCTAGGACTGATATCCTTCTCCACCATCCTACCCCTTAATATTCATACCAGCTTACAGGAGATGGCAAGGTTCACCTGGACCTGGCCTTTTATTGGGGGGTTCATTGGAATATTAGTGGGACTAGTTGCTTTCCTGGTTGTCAGTTTACTACACCTACCCCTACTCTTATCTGCAGCACTAATTTACAGTTTTACCATAACCATAACTGGTTTGCACCACCTCGATGGGCTGATAGACTTTGCAGACGGGCTTATGGTCCATGGAGATCATCAAAAAAGGATAGAAGTGATGAGAGATGAAAGAATTGGGACGGGAGGGCTATCATCCCTTTTAATGGTATCTTTAATTACGATAACGTCTCTAGCTGCACTTCCAGTGACTATTATTCCCATAATTATTATCATATCTGAAATAGCTGCCAAATTAGGCCTTATCACTTGCGCCACCCTCTCGAGACCGTCCGGAGACGGAACTGGCACTTACTTTATAGAAAGTATGACCCCCACCTTGCTGGCCATTTCCCTAATTGTAAGCATCATCATCGGATATTTTGCAGTAAAATACATAGGGTTGGCAGGAATAGTGGGAGGGTTTGTTATGGGTGTTATTATGGCACTATTAGCCCGTTATAAATTCAAATATACTACCGGGGACTTGCTGGGAGCTACCAATGAGTTATCTCGTATGTTAGCCCTGGTTTTAATGGTCGTAGTATTGACCATCAGGTGATTTCATGGATGTTAAAGTTTTAAGACTGGACCACCGGCGCGTGCGTGACGCAAGAATAACCACCCACGTGTGTCTGACTGCCCGCGCTTTTGGAGCCTCAAGCGTATTTTTAGGCGGAGACCATGATAAGAAGCTCATGAAAAACGTTCAAGACGTGGCGAAGCGTTGGGGAGGGTCATTCCAAATCGATTACCAGAAAAACTGGGACAACCTCCTTGAAGAGTGGAAAAACAATGGCGGAGAAATAGTGCACCTCACCATGTACGGAGAACCGGTGCAAAAGGTAGTGCCAGAAATAAGAGGATCAAAAAAGGATAAGTTGGTGGTGGTAGGTGGATCCAGGGTTCCTACTGAAGTGTATCAGAAATCAGACTGGAATGTGGCCGTCACCAATCAACCCCATTCAGAAGTATCTGCCCTGGCCATATTCCTGC
>JAUYBK010000219.1 GCA_030693105.1 Methanobacteriaceae archaeon
TAGACCCCCAACTGGCCATGACGGGTGAGATCTCTTTAAGAGGAGCCGTGCTGCCGGTGGGTGGGATTAAAGAGAAGATCCTGGCTGCCCACCGGGCCGGTATAAAACGGGTAATACTACCTAAGGATAACGAGAATGACTTGGACGACGTCCCCGACGATATTAAAGCCGAGCTGGAGTTCATCCTGGTGGAAACCGTGGAAGACGTTATAAAAGAAACTATAGGCATCGATCTGCCCAAACCGTTACTCCTGGAGATGTCTGGTAACTCTCTGGCTGGTGGGGCTGGTGTTTAGACCCGTGCGTTTGACAACTGCGGTAGGAGGAGTGTCCCTTAGGGGTACTCCATCTTTTTTAATTTTTGATCATTTTTAGTATTGCTAAGGGGACTGCCTATAAATTTCTGGCAAATCACAGAATCGATTGAAATAAGTTCATATTAGGGTAACCTAGCTGCCCGTAGAATTGAAAAATAATATTTATTTTATAAGTTCTTTAACCTTCCACTACGTCTTTAACAACCGGCTTTTAAATCCACGATTTTTATAAAAAAACATTTTTTAGAGAATTTTAGCCCTACTAAATTACATGTTTTCCCCACTGGGGGTACTTGTTAGTTTCACGTGCTCGACCCCTTTGAGTCTCATTATTTCCTCAGTTAGATCACGTACGTATTTAACATCCCCCTTCAATACAATAACTTCCAGACAGTATTCTTCAGTCATGTGCACGTGCATCACGGCGTTTATGTATTTACGGAAGTCGTGCTGGATTGCAGTGAGTTCTTCCATAACTCCCGTGTACTGATGGTCGTAGATAACAGATAAAACACCAATCCGCTGACCTTCTATTTGATTCATCCACTTATAACGAATGATATAGTCTTTAAGTGCGTCTCTTATTCCTTTTGACCGGGACTGGTATCCCCGATCTTTTAAAACTACGTCAAACTCGTTTAAAAGTTTTCGTGGTAGAGACATGCTTATTCTCATCAAAATAATTCGCCTCCCTTTAATACATTATTTAAAATTTAGATGATGATAATATATTAATCTATGTTAACGGTGATTATTTTAAAAAAAATGGGATGAAAAGTCCCTACAAATGGGGAAACTTTTTTTAAAACAGCCCACTGAACCTTTCGGCCAGTTCAGCAATATTCTTATCTCTCTTTTTATTCCAGACCACAATTTCCGTCCCTATTACTGTCCCCCCTTTGGATTGGCATGTCTTTTTCATCTGGCTGATGGCCTGGTTTCCACCGGTCCAGTTTAAGGGCATACCTTTAGTGACAAAGCAGGCGATCTTTTTATGCTCTAAAGAGGGTAGCTGATTTAAATAAGCCGACATGGCCTTGGCCAGGGAAAAGGCGTGCACCGGGGAACCGAAGATAAGTGCATCGTATCCCTCTATGTCCGGGGCGGTTTCAAGGGTAATATCCTTTGACCAGGAATCCACATCGCCGGCTAGCACTACCCGTTGGACATTCACAGAGTTTCCGTCTTCCGATAGTTTCTCCTGGAGCTTTAAAGCCACAGAATAGGTATTTTCGGTCTGGGAATAAACTATAATTCCAATGTTCATAGATGTCTCCTCACTATTCATTTTGTTTTAGAAAGGTGATTAAAATTTCCCTTTTTTTAAGATATTTTTCATATATTAATTTAAATTAATATTTTAATAAATTATAAATAAATGAAAGTTTATAATAGTAGTCTATAGGGTGGAATTTCAGAAATAGTATTTTTTTGCCAACTATCTTTGATATAAACCGACCCGTGCGTATTTGACTTCAAATCATGTATTTTTGAAGCACATCACCTACTAGTGCCATAAACCCCTGAAAAATGCTATTTTTGATAATTAAAAAAAAAAATGGGGGTATTAGATGAATAGGAATATTATTTTAGGATTGCTGCTATTTGCTATGTTTTTTGTGGGACTTCAAAGTGCTCAACCAGCAGCGGCAGTCACCAAAATAGATCAATTTGCCATTTACCATATGGGCGGACAAAGTTCAGATGCAGATCTTATCAAGGTCTATCGATACAGCAAATATCATGTTTACATTAAAGAAATCCACTACAACTGGGATCCTAAGCTACATAAATATGTTAAAAATGGCGGATCTTCATGGATTGACCTTAGGAAAATATCAAAAACCAAGCTAAGGATAAGAGAACCACAAATAGATTATTATCCACCATTAAACACTTACAAATACACAACACACACGGCTACGTACTACTACTGGCATACCTTCAGATACAAATTAAAATATGGTATACCCTGGAACTAAAACGAAAATTTTCACTTTTTTAATTCTTTTTTTAATGGTCATCCCGTTCCCTTCCCTAGGGAGATCGGGCAGCTACTTTACCACCACTTCACATGAACTAACTTTATCTGACCCCGCCGGGTCTTGGTAATAGTCTCACCCTTACCATGTGCCTGTACATGGAGATTCACAGCGTACTGAACCAGTTCCAGCAGGTGCATCCAACGGATTTTTTCATCAATCACCGGCCAGAGTTGGTAATATATCTTCTCCCGCATTTTTTTAGAGTCCAATCAGGCACTGTGGAGTTTCCTTCTTTATGGATGAGTTTTTCGACTTCTGCTTTCCAGGGAAATTGATTATTTCGGTTTGAACATCGTATCGGGTTAAATTATCCAATTGCTCCTGTATAATTTTAATATAGTTTTCCGCATATTTGATACCGTCTTCAGGGGTGTAATCCCCTAGTCCGGACACTCCACCTTCCAGAACATTATTTAAAAGCCGAGTTAAGTATTTTAAATCATTGTATAATGCATCGAACTCCCAGTAAGGGAATATAACCAGGTCTTCATGCATTCGGAATGCGCCGGTCTTGTAATATAGTTTTTCATCCTCAATATTTCTGATTATAGTCATCCTCATAAAAACACCACCCTGTCGGGGTTGATCTTATGGGTATAAGATCAAGAGAGGTGTTGTGGTAGAGCAGATGAGAAGTAAAAAATGTCAACTTATAAACCAAATTATTATTATCTCAAAAGCACATATTATGATGTATTAAGTAGAATTAAGGCGGATCAGGACATTGTTTTTCCTGATTTTTTAAAAAAAATGGGAGTTGAAATAATATGTCGAAAGTAATACATTTTGAGATACCTGCCGATGATCCGGAACGGGCCGCTAAATTCTATGAAAAAGTGTTCGGATGGAATATCACCAAATGGGATGGTCCTTTCGATTACTGGTTGATAACCGCAGGAGAAGATGATGAACCTGGCATTAATGGAGCTATAATGTCCAGAGAATTTGGTGCCATGGTCCGAAATACCATTGGTGTTGATTCCTACCATGAATTTGTAAAAAAAATTGAAAGTCAAGGCGGGAAAATGTTAACTGAAAAAATGAGTATTCCCAGTATTGGAGACATGGGATCATTTCAGGATACTGAAGGAAATGTCTTCGCCATACTAGAAGCTAAGATGGATTAAAGAGCGATAAAATGACAAAAAGTAAACTTGTGGCTGAACCTGGAAAACAAGAATTTGTAATTACCAGGGAGTTTGATGCCCCGCGTGAGCTTGTTTTTAAAGCATTTATAGATCCAGAACTGTATAAACAGTGGCTTGGACCACGAGAACTTACCATGAATCTGGAGACCTTTGAACCGAGAACTGGTGGATCTTGGAGATATATTCAAAAAGACGAAGATGGCAATGAATTTACATTTCATGGAGTGAATCATGAAGTTCTTGCTCCAGAAAGAATTATCGGCACCTTTGAATTTGAAGGGCTCCCTGAAAAGGGGCATGTCATACTGGGAACAGAGAGATTTGAAGAACTGCCCGGTAACAGGACAAAATTAATTTCTCAATCGGTCTTCCAGTCCGTCGAGGATCGTGACGGGATGCTCCAGTCAGGGATGGAAGAGGGAGTTAATGATTCGTATGATCGTCTTGATGAGCTTTTAGAAAAGATACAAAGTAGAATTTAGATTAAATAAGTCCTAATTCCAATAGATGGAAGGAGAATGTTACATTGACTAAATATGTAGCGTTATTACGGGGGATTGGCCCTTAAAATCTGAACATGCGTAATGAAAAGTTGCTGGTGTTTTTGAAGCTCTTGGTTTTCAAAATGTTCAGACGATAATCGCCAGCGGCAATGTCTTGTTTGAAACCCCATCCCAGAACATAAACGGATTAGAAGTGATGATTGAAAAAGCATTATTTGAGAAGCTCGGTTTTACAAGCACCACCATTATTCGCAGCAAAGAGGAATTGCAGTTGTTTGTTAATGAAAATCCATTTAAAGACCGGGAGGATACCTCAAAATCCAAATTGAATGTCACTTTCTTAAAAAATAAACCAGATATCAAGATTGAATTCCCTTACCATTCAGAAAACAAAGGTTTTGTTGTTTTAGGGATACATAATCGCATCATCTACAGTACAGTAGATCTGACGAGAACAAAAACACCCGATCTAAAGCGCTGGCTGGAGAAAGAATTTGGTAAGGATATAACGACCAGAACCTGGAGAACAGTTGTTAGAATCCTTAAAAAGTTAAATGAATCCTAGCTACTTCCCCCTAAACTAAGATGATATTTTACTATTTAAAACAATAGTAGTGAACCATATGCAAAAAAATAACCCCATTTTTGTGGTATGATGGTAAAGCAGAGGAGGCCACAAATTTTTACACCTCCATTTTTAAAAATTCGAAGACTTTGAGTATTATGCGCTATGGAAAAGGAGGGCCCGGTCCAGAAGGAACGGTAGTGTCGGCTAAATTCCAGCTGGATGGACAAGAATTCATTGCATTAAACGGAGGTTCACAATTCACCTTCTCACCAGCCATATCATTCTTTGTCAACTGCGAGACCCAGGAAGAAGTAGATGAATTATGGGAGAAACTCTCTGATGGAGGAGAAAAACAAGGTCCAGGGTGGCTTAAAGACAAATATGGTGTGTCCTGGCAAATTGTCCCTGTTTTTTTGGAAGAGCTGTTAAATGACCCTGATCCTGAAAAATCGCAGAGAGTTATGAGTGCCATGCTTCAAATGAATAAACTGGACATAAAAAAATTAAAAGAGGCTTATGAGGGATAAATCAAACTAAGTTGCTATCAGGTTAGGGTAGTATGATAAGAGGAATCTTACGAAGATAGGAATTTTAGTCTTATCCATATTAATTCATCGCTCTTATCCTGAAACGTGCGCTAATCTAAAGCAACTCCATCATCCATAAGTTGAT
>JAUYBK010000234.1 GCA_030693105.1 Methanobacteriaceae archaeon
ATGTTCCGGGGATTTAATAATGGACCTTCCCCAACTTGATGGACAAGTTGCGTTGTAGATCAGCCATCATAACTGCCGTGGCAATGGAGTATAGTTTGGATTGGGGGGTGTCTGTCCTGGAGGTTAAAACCACCGGGGCACTGGCTCCTACCAACACGCCAGCCAGATTACCGCCTGTAAGGTAGACGTGGGCCTTGGATAGCATGTTACCTGCTTCTATGTTGAGTACTACAATTATATCTGCATCTACTGCCACCGGGCCGTTGATACCCTTATGTTGAGCTGCCCAGGGATTTATCGCATTGTCCAGGGCGAAAGGCCCAGCAATAGTTTTACCACTGAACTTTCCGCGCTGACTCATCTTGGCCAACACGGCAGCGTCAGTGGTCGATGGCATGTTAGGTTTGGCTAATTCCACCGCCTTAGTAACTGCCACTTTAGGATCCTTAATGTCAAATAGTTCCGCAAGGTAAATAGCGTTTAATATTATACCGGTTTTGGTATCCAGGTCCGGAGCGATGTTTATCTCACCATCGGTGATAAACAGAAGCCGATCCAGAGCTTCACTTTCCAGCACGTTAATATGGCTCATGATTTGACCGGTCCGGAGACCCCAGTCCCGGTTTAAAATACCCCGTAGAAAATCATCGGCGTGCACGTGGCCCTTCATGAGAATATCGGCTCGGTTACTAGTAACTAGCTGCACCGCCTATTCTATAGCTTTTAAATTCTTAGGTTCATCGTATATTTTATCTTTGTTTATTTTAATTCCGGAATCATCGGCTATCTCGATAATTTCCTGCTGGTCTCCCACCAAAATCTAATCGGCTATGTCCTGTTCGTCTGCTTTGTTAACTGCATACAGAACCGTTATGTCCTGAGCCACGGCCACGGCCAGTTGCTTTTTGGGCCGGGACTTAATCTTTTCCAAAACTTCTTTAAACTTCCTTATCGTTCATCCTTCCCCCTGGGGTTTACAACCCTTCTTGTCTTTATTTCCGCTGGCGAGAAATCATCCCATTTAACTTCTTCGATATAAGGCTAATATGGGGCTTCAAGGTTTATTGTATTTTATCATGGGGTATTTCCCTTAAAAAAAATATTTTATGTCTAAAATCGATATGTGTAAAATTGATCTAATCTTGCTATTAACTGTCCCGGGACACTTCCTAACGATATTTATTAATATACTTTTTAACAGAATTTGTAATGATAAACACTGGTTTGTCATATGATAAAGAGGCGATATGAATGGTGTTAGGAATTAATGACCCCTGGATCTGGAGTGCTTATATTGGATGCATTCTGGCTATGCTGTTATGTGTTGTTTACGGTGTCGTAAACTGGAACAAAGGCGGCGAAGACGAAGAAGAACAAATCAAAGAAGAAATAGAATGGCACAAAAAAGAAAAAGAAATGGAGGAGAAAGAGCTCGGGCTCTGGGATGAAGAAGGATAGCCTGCTCTTTACTCGCAAATAAGGTCGTGATTTTATGGATCTTTTAATTTTAAGCATTATAGTCTTAATTTATCTATTTATGGTGGGTTACGTGGGTTACGTGGCTTGGAAACGGACCAAAAGTGCCGACGAATATATGGTAGCTGGTCGTAAGACCAACCCTTATATTATGGCTCTTAGTTATGGGGCAACGTTCATCAGCACCGCTGCCATTGTAGGGTTCGGAGGAACCGCCGGAGTCTACGGTATGGGGTTGCTGTGGTTGACTTTCTTGAACATCTTGGTAGGTATCTTCATTGCCTTTGTGTTCTTTGGTAAAAGAACCCGAAAAATGGGCCACAACTTAAGTGCCCTTACCTTCCCGGAATTTCTGTCGCGGAGGTTCAATAGTAAATTCATCCAATACTTCTCAGGGGCAGTAATCTTTCTGGGAATGCCTTTGTATGCTTCGGTGGTACTTATAGGTATGGCCCGATTCGTGGAAACCACCCTAAACCTTGATTACAACTTTGCCCTGATTAGTATGGCCGTTATAGTGGCCGTATATGTTATATTTGGTGGTATAAGGGGAGTTATGTATACTGACGCCCTGCAGGGAACCATCATGTTCTTTGGAATGCTGTTCTTACTGGTATTTACTTACTGGATACTGGGAGGAGTAATAGATGCTAACCAGGCTTTAACCAACCTGGTGAACATTATACCCCAAAGTGCCACAGCCAAGGCAACTGCTACAGGATTCACGGGATGGACATCCATGCCTTCCTTGGGCAGCCCCTTCTGGTGGACCCTGGTCAGTACCCTGATTCTGGGAGTGGGTATTGGGGTTCTAGCTCAACCTCAACTGGTGGTTAGGTTCATGACCGTTAAATCTAACCGGGAACTTAACCGAGCAGTTTTGATAGGTGGGGTATTCATCACGCTTATGACTGGAACTGCTTTTATAGTCGGTGCACTATCCAACCTGTATTTCTTTGAAACCGCGGGTAAAATCGCGGTACAGGTAGTTCAGGGAAATGCTGATAAGATCATACCAGCCTTCATCGGGACGGCTATGCCTTTGTGGTTTGCCTACCTTTTCATGATAACTCTCTTATCCGCTGCCATGTCTACCCTTTCATCTCAGTTCCACGTGCAGGGAACTGCCCTGGGACGTGACATCTACGAAACGGTGGCTAATAAGAAGGGAGGATCTTCGGTGATGATTGCCCGGGTAGGTATTGCCATCGCCGTGCTAATTGCAGTCATATTAGGGTTCATCCTACCAGCCAACATCATTGCTGTGGGAACTGCTATGTGGTTTTCAATCACCGCTGCAGCCTTCTTGTCCATGTACGCCTTTGCCGTGTACTGGAAGAGGGCCACCAAAATGGGAGCTATTGCCGGACTGGTAACGGGGTCTGTGTTGAGCTTGTTCTGGATCCTTTTCGGTTATCAGAAATCAGCCGTAGCACTGGGAATATGTAAAGCCCTCACTGGTAAGGCCGTGATATTAACTTCTGCGCCTTGGCCCACGGTGGATCCCCTAATAATCGGTTTGCCCATCGCACTGGTGGTGACGGTAGTGGTCAGTTTATTGACAACTCCTCCGCCTAAAGAACATCTTGACCAGTGTTTTAAAGGAGTTTAATTATTAAACTCCTCCATATCCCTTTATTTTTTTTTTAAACAAATTTTGGGCAATTTAAATGCGGTTTATTTATGGGATTTAACCTCTTTTGGTTTGCAATAAAAAAATCTAATAAAAATTATATGTATCAAGGGAGATAATAAGATACTATACTATAATTTTGATGGACAGGGGAAAGTAAAGACCCCATGATTTTGAAGGTGATATGATGAGAATAGTAGAAGAAATAGTTGGTAAAGAAGTTTTAGACAGCTCTGCAGTCATCATTGGAAAAGTTAAAGACGTAGAAGTTAATATGGAAACCAACCAGATCGAAGCCTTCGTACTGGGGAAAGGCGGCATCTCAGAAGGACTGGGGCTGTCTAAAGGAGAAACCATAGTCCCTTACGACATGGTTAAACAGATTGGGGACAAAATATTACTTAAAAGCGCTTCTGAATCAATTTAATTTTTTTTTAATTTTTAAGGTGTCTTATTTGGAAATTCCTGGCATTTGTAGTATATGTGGGCGACCCGGAAAAATGCACACGTGTAACATGTGTGGTGGCCTAGTTTGCAGTACTTGCTATGACCACCAGAGGGGTATCTGTCACTTATGTCGTAAAGGAATTAGATTCAAGTAGTAACGGACAGTTAGTATCATTAACCATCAACTAAGTAGATCAGGTAATGAACATGGATGAAGATAAAAATAATCTTATACACCTTCTAACCACCAACCAGGTCATTAAATTCGGCAAATTCTCACTGGCTTCGGGCCGGGAAAGTGATTACTACGTGGACATGAAAAAGGCCATTACCGATCCCCAGATACTCTCCCAAATTGGTAAGATGATAGCCAGTAAGATAGCAGGTTCTAAGGTGGATAAAGTTGCTGGACCTGCCTTGGGAGCAGTTCCCATTGCCACTGCAGTCTCCCTGGCCTCTGGTATTCCCATGCTCATGATAAGAAAATCTAAAAAAGGCTACGGGACTTCCAAACTCATTGAAGGGGATTTAGAGGATGGAGATCAGGTGGTGGTGGTGGAAGACGTTACCACCACAGGTAATTCTCTTTTAAAAGCGGTGAATGCAGTTAAAGATAATGGTGGTATGGTGGTTCGGGCATTGGTGGCGGTAGACCGTGAAGAAGGAGCCACCGAAAACCTTGCGAAAAAGGGAATCAAATTAGAACCACTGGTGACTAAAAGCGATTTTAAACCGTAAATTTGTGGGGAGTGACATAATTACTCACTTAGAATAGTAACATAATCCCTCATTCTTTCAAGTGACGCACTAAATGTCCCAGTTCCGGTTCGATGATCTTCAAGCCTAATTTAACTGCGTTGGGAGATCCGGGGAGAGAAAATATAATGGTGGATTCATAAACCCCGGCGGTGGCCCGACTGAGGATGGCTCCACTTCCCAGTTCTTGGTAAGATTCGTAACGAAATATTTCTCCAAAGCCATCCATTTCTTTTCTAAAAAGGGGTTTTAAGGTTTCTATAGTAATATCCCGATTTCCTATACCGGTTCCTCCGGTGGTAATAATGACCTCTGCTTTTTTATTTATCATATCCTCCACCGTGGAGGTAAGCATTTCTGGATCGTCGGGTATGACCTGATAGTCCACTAACTGGTGGTGATTTTTAACAGAATCGGTTAATAAATTCCCGGAAACATCAGTGTCCTTAGAACTTAGAAAATCTTGATATTTAGAGTCGCTGAGGGTTATGATTCCTACTTTAACTTGTTTAGGGCTTCCTTTTTTATGCTCCTCCATGCTTTTACTAGTCACAAAAATCAACTCCCA
>JAUYBK010000236.1 GCA_030693105.1 Methanobacteriaceae archaeon
TGAAATTTATTCCGGTAAATTAATAAATGCCTTTTTTCAAAAATCAAACCACGATATACGGGGACAAGTTATAATAAAAAAATAGGATATGAAAATGATAGAACTAGTTTTTGGGCTTGCGGTTCGGGCTCTAATCACCGATGAAAATGGAAAGATCTTAATTATCAAAAGATCCACCAGTTCTAAGACTAACCCTGGTAAATGGGAGCTTCCCGGTGGAAAGGTGGATCAGGGCGAACCATTTGACCAGGCCCTCATTAGAGAAGTTTTCGAGGAAACTAACCTCAGAATCACCCTGGGCCATGTAGTGGGAATTTCTGAGCAGAACTTAACTCTAATAAGGGCAGTTCACATCATACTGTCCGGTAAAGTCGTGGAGGGGGAATTAAGCCTCAGCAGTGAACACGACGGTTACGCCTGGGTCTACTTCGACACTCTACCCGAATATGAACTGGCAGACTGGCTATATATTTTCGTAAAAAATCAAATACCGGCCTGCAACCCAGAAGAAAACGATGCTGACAACTACGAAAAGATTATAAAACCATGGCTTAGTTCTATTAAAACTTCCATGGACAACATCCGAAAGAAACGATAAAAAAAATTAGTTTAACGGAAATTTAAAAAGTAAAATAGAAGGAAGTGATTTTTTTGCCAGGAGTAACCGCACCAGTAACTTTTATTAGAGAAACAAAAGGTCAATTTAAGGACCTTACCGTCCCAGAAGAGTTTGTTAAAGATTTCTATTTTCGAAGTGACAAACACCTCATGGTAATGCTGCGGGTGGTAGGAACTGATGCAGATAAGGTTAAATCATTCTTTAATGATTCAGAAGACCATGTTTTAACCATTGAAACCACAGAAAGTACTCATGGAAAAGAAATAGTGCAGGAGATGGTTTTAGTTTCATCTTACCTAGATGAAGGCCCTTCCCTCAACGTGGATATAAACCAGGAAATACCCATGGTACGGTTGATTCTGGACTTCCAGTTGAAATGATTTAAAATCACCTCCCTTTTTTAAAGAATGTATTTGACTATTTTAAAATATTTTCCACTGTAATTGGTGGTCCCTGAGATACCTAATGAACCCATTGACAATCCCTGACCATTAGCCCCAGGAATAGTGTTACCCGAAACAGTCATATTACCCCAGGGAGGGGATGGTGCAGTTCCGTTAGGGCGGGTCATGTTACCCGGAGGAGTATTGTTACCCAGAGATCCGCCTGTGCCGTTAGTAGAAGGTCGGCTATTGTTGTTAAATGGATTTTTTGAATTATCCTGCGATTTAGTATCACCAGTGGGTATCTTGTCTAGGGCGTTAGGCAGAATGGGTGGGCCGTAAGGGAGTAAGAAGCTTCCCTCATAACTGTCACTTTTTGGGGACCCTCCCTGGGTCTGGTTGTTTCCAACGGCCGTTACGACGTAGATGGTGTGGTTGGCGTATTTGGTCTTGATTTCATTTTGATCCTCGCTGATGGTAACATTTTTACCCAAAACGTACTGCACCAAATACTTGGTCTGGAAATCACCAGCCACTATGATGCTGTTGGGGTTATTAAGATAGTCCTGTTTAATTTTAATCAGTTCCTGGTATTGGTCCGAGGTGATGGTGGGACCTAAACTATCAAAACTCGCAGAAGCAGTGTAGTAGCTGGAAAATGCAAATATCAGTGCCAACATTATTACCAGGACGGTGGTGGCCTTTTTTCGGGCAGGATATTTATCCAAAAATTCATTTCCAACATATTTTATTCCCAGAGGCACCAGAAGAGCTATGGGCAGAAAAACCATTAACAGGCACCGGGACTGGTACTCCGCAGACGGTAAGAATGATAGTGCTGCCAGAACACCAGCCAGAGACAGGTACAACCAGGCCAGCAGGGCGTTTCGGTTCATCTTGTGGGAATTGATAACTTTTTCCTTTAACCCCTTCTGAAGTATCTTTAAGGC
Source organism: Methanobacteriaceae archaeon (assembly GCA_030693105.1). GTDB lineage: Archaea > Methanobacteriota > Methanobacteria > Methanobacteriales > Methanobacteriaceae > Methanobacterium. Next base: position 1,953 of record JAUYBK010000236.1, read on the forward strand.
TGCGAATATGCCTAACAGGTATGGTAAACTGCAGAATACCATTCCATTCAAAGAGCTACTCATCCTTCCCCCATCAGTTCCCGTACCCGTGGCAGAGACAGAGGCATTGACAAAGGAGATAACGGTGGCGAATTTGGAATACATCACCGGATAAACCAGAAACAGGGTTACAAAACACCCCAATACCAGGGCCATTAGTAATCCTAAAATTTTCAGGTCGAAAATGGGCATTTTACCGGTCTTATTCTTTTTAAAAACTATGCTGAAAATTAGAAGGGTGAAAAATAACAGGACCGCCAGGGCCCCGGTTTAGATGTGGGTTAGAAGGTTAAGGCCCAAAAACAGAACAGTTAACACTCGATACTTACGCCAGTTTTAATGTTTTCAAACCACCTAATGGAGAAGTAGAAAAACACGGCCAGGACCAGGACTCCCACCAGGTTCTGCATGTAGTCACCAATCATGGCGAAGTAGTTAAATGTTGACGGTGATTAAAAATGAGCTTAAAAGGGCAGGGACCTTGGATCCCGGATTCTTTCCATTAACATAGCATTCAATGAGTAGAAAGGCAGGGAAGGCCAACAGTGAGCCCATAAGTGCCATCCCTATTTTTATTCCCAGAAACGAGTTCCCGGTTAATGCTACAAAGGGGGTGAGTAAGTAGTAGGCCAGGGGTGGATCGTTACTAACCGGATAGCCCATTTGTAATATGCTTTGAACTTGTATACCGTAAAATGCCCCATCAATCCCATAGGAAAGAGAATAACGAGTTAAAACGTAAAGGTCCAGTACAAAAGAGAAGATGAATATGGCCAGTAAAATTAAGAGCCAGTACTCTCTTGCAGGAATTTCGTTATGGTTAAGTTAACACCAAGTTTTCACATTTTTATATTAATTTCAAAGGCCTAAATGAGTGTTGGCGGTTGTAAACCACCATTTGATGTCTAAATTGTAAATCTTCGAGCCTATCGTAAACAATAACAAGGTAATTATATTTTTTTAGCAGTCCACAGAATCATACGGGCCAGTAGCAGCGGATTTTGAGGATCTGCTTCAGGATGGGAACCACTTAAAAGAACCCTTCCTGAACCGTAGTTCACTCCGAAAATGGCAGCATAATTCTGGTAACCGGTTTTATTATCTGCATAGTTAGCCATGGCCGCGTCTGAAGCAGTGGAGTACATGGCTGGACCTTTTTGATGGTGAAGATTAACAGTGGAGGACTCTGCCCCCAACATGTTTCCATTGGAGGTTATGGTAATGGGCACCGGTCCCTCGTAGATTACATTTTTAGTATTCACCGTGGAGGCCAGGCCCCATCCCGAATAGTAACCATCAACCCGGTTGGAAGCGGCATAGGCTCCGGCACATATACCCATATAACCTTTACCTCCACTGACAAATTGCTTGATAGCCGCACTATCAATGCTACTTCCTTTAACATAGCTGGAAGAATCTCCGCCAGGCAAGATCAACACATCGTAGGACGATAAGTTGTTGGCAGTAACCTCATTGGTGGTTGCATAATCATAGTAGAAATAGGGGGTGAGATTCTGGCTGTTAGTCTTGTTAAGACATTCCTGGATACTATCCACACTTTCGGGCATGGTACCCTCCCCACTGTAGATTAGGACCTTAATCTCCTCCACATGCTTCTGGGTGTTATTAACGGCATTGAAATCCCCGGTCAGGGGATATCCCAATATAATTACAGATGAAAATACGAAAAAAATGATGGCACCTATGGTTAGAAAAATTTTATATTTATTTATGGTTTTCCCTCCTATCTATGAGTCTTGAATGTTAATTTTAATCCATTATAAAAGTAGTTTTTCCCACATTCATCCTTATTTCTACCAATCTATGCCCAATTCTATTCCAATTCTAAGTAGCTATATGAAATATAGTTATCA
>JAUYBK010000237.1 GCA_030693105.1 Methanobacteriaceae archaeon
GGAGTTTACGGCCAGTGCTGTAAACGTTTAGGTTGGTCCGACCATATAGACATTGAGATGTCATTACTACCGGGATTTTCTCCTCATTGGCCCTCTGTATGGAGGGAATAACATTTTCAGGGCAGTGCCCCAGTCCAGTACCCTCTATAACAATGCCCTTATAACCTTTGTCTACGTGATAGTCTATAAATTCTGATGATATGCCTGGAAAGCTCTTTATAAAGGCCACTCGCGGTTCCAGGGAGTCATTAAGTTCAATTTCACATTCTCCACGTTTGCGATATGGATAATTTTTATCTTTGATTTTTATCCTTCCCTCTTTTATCTTGGCCAGGGGTTGGCTGTTAATGCTGTGGAATGTGTCCCGGCGGCTGGTGTGCATCTTACGCACCTTGGTTCCCCGGTGCAAGTAGGCCTGGTTATCGTTCTCGGTGGCGTGCATACAAACCGTTACTTCCGCAATGTCTGATTTAGCAGCAGCCACTGAACTCATAATGTTTAAAAATGCATCAGAGGACGGACGATCTGAACTCCGCTGAGCCCCAGTTAAAACAACAGGAACTGGTGTTTTTAACATGAAACTTAAGGCTGCAGAGGTGTAGTGCATGGTGTCAGTTCCGTGAGCCACCACCACCCCCTGTGCACCGTCATTAATTTCATCAACGATTGATTGAGCGGCTTGGACCCAGTAATCGGGTTTCATGTTCTCGCTGAGGATGTTCATAATGGCCTGGCCCTTAATGTTGGCTTCCACCAAAAGCTCAGGAGTGGCCCTTAAAAGGTCATCAGCAGTAAATACCGGGTGTACCGCACCGGTTTTGTAGTCTATAATGGAAGCCACCGTTCCCCCCGTGGATATAATTGAAATATCCATTTTATTACTATCTTTTTCGATTTCCAGAGGTGAAAACTCGATTTTAGGTTTATCACCTCTTTCAAGTAGCTCCACATTAGCATCATGGATGTTAACACCAATGTTATACCCACTGCCCAATTTCAGTACCAAATGCTGGTCGTCAGCGTCTTTTGGTCTGTCTAAAAGCATTCCCTGATAGTTTAATTCTTTTTTTTTCAGGAGAACTTCGTCTCCTATTTTTATTTTCTGTGATTCTAAAAATTTCTTAGCTGATCCTTGATAAGTCATAGCATCCCTCGTGGAACTAAGCGTGATCTTTTTGAAATAATCTAACCATATATAGTTATAACTTCATTCGATAAAAATTTTATAAATTTAGGATGATTAGTGAAAAAAATAAAAAAGAATTTTATCTTCCTTACTAGCGCAGTTTCAACATTTTGCAGGCTAAAAGACCCGCCCCGACCAGGAAAAAGTAGCACTACTGTTGCAAGAAAGATTATAAATATTAATTAAGGCCACAAAACTTGCTATACTAACTTTATATCCCTTGGAGATACTTTGAATTACCACCATCCCCCAAGCTGATGTCAATCCCCACTGGACAGTGATCAGAACCCATAACGTCGGGTAAAATGTAGGAATTCTCCACCTTATCCATGAACTCTTCATTAACGAAAAAGTAGTCTAATCTCCAGCCCACATTTCTTTCCCGGGCCCGGGTACGGTAGCTCCACCAGCTGTAATGATCCGGATCCTGATTAAATTCTCGGAAAGTATCCACGTAACCATGACTCAAAAATCTGTCAATCCATTCCCTTTCTATTGGCAAAAATCCTGATATTTTCTCGTTTTCCTTGGGGCGGGTCAGGTCTATTTCTTTGTGAGCCGTGTTTAGATCGCCACAAACCACGATATTGCGTCCAGCTTCTTTTAAGTTGTCAGCATAGTTTAAAAAAGAATCGTAAAAGGCCAGCTTATATCTTAAACGTTCCTCAGACATTTTACCATTGGGAAAGTAGATGTTGAAAAGTAGAAATTCTCCAAAGTCCGTGATTAGAATTCGGCCTTCACTATCAAATTTTTCAATTCCAAATCCTTGTTCGACCTTTTGTGGTTCTAAACGAGTATAAGTGGCTACTCCACTGTATCCTTTTTTTTCGGCTTCGGAAAAATACGTGTGATAACCATCTAGCCGCCTTATATCTGGAGGGAACTGTTTTTTAGTTGCTTTAGTTTCCTGCAAACAAAGTATATCTGGCTTATCTTCCAAAAACCATTTTTTAAAGCCTTTGCGGTGAATGGCGCGGACTCCGTTAACATTCCAGGACAAAACTCTGATAGTGCTCAAATTCAAATCCCCCTTAGCTCTTTTACTATTATGTCAATTCAATTCATAAATAATTAAAGCAGAATTGGAAGAATAAGATATTTGGAGTTAAAAAAGAGAAATAAAAAAGTATGGGAAGATTTTATTCCATTCCCAGATTTTCCCTAGTCCAAATGGCAGCAAATTCCTGACCCGCATGGGAGTTAGTGGAAGGATTGGTACCGTCACTACGTGGTTCAACCGTGACAATAAATGGTTCTGCTTTCTTGTGGATGAACTTCTCAGCCAGGTTTTCATACTTATACTGCTTTCGACGTTGAACTGCTGCGCCATTATCTTTTCTAGTAACCGTGAAAATGTGCATCCTATTTTCTTCCCCGGTTAACAGCAGCCCCATGTCCACTCCAAGCTTCTGTGCTACTTCAAATACGATACTGGCTGGAATATCAACATTCCCCTCTTCATATTTTTGATATTCTTCAACCGATATCTTCAAGTAAGCGGATATATCTTCGGTACTGATATCAGACAGTTTTCTTAATTCCCTTATGCGCAGGGCAATTTCTTTCATTTTTTCTTTCATTCCTAACCTCACCGTCGATTCACATGATTATCATGGATTTTAAATATTATTTACAGTTAAAAAAAAATCAGGAATATTAAGTTATAGATTTTAATTGATTTGTTTTATATATTATTGTAATGATTGTTAATGACAAATTATAATAGGAAATATATGGGGATCGTTCCTTTGCAAATACTTAATGGGAAATTGTATTAAGTCTCGGATCAATGTATAACTAAACAATAATAATACTCCGTGGAGGTAAGATGAACCTCTATGCCATCATATCCATACTTTCAGCTTTTGTTTGCGGGCTTTTAGCTAATTTTATTTATTATTACAATCCTAAAAATCGTTTGAATCAATTAATAGCCTTTTTAGCCTTTTTAGCCGGATTTCTAGCCTTTGTTGAATTTTGCTATCGGCAGGCCGAAACAATCCACACCGCTTATTTATGGATTAAAGTAAGTATGCTGTGGCCATTTGTACCGGCATTAATGCTTAATATAGCACTTACATTCAGAGGAAAGTTTGAATTCCATGAAAACAAATTAAAATATCTTCTAATTTATCTTCCAGCTATAGTTCTATCTATTTTAGGAATTGGAACCAATTTAATTTTTGATAATGCGGTAATGGAATATTATGGATGGACCTATAATATCCCCGCCGATGCAACTTTGTTTGCTTTAATGAGCTTTTGGACCATCCTATGGGCCCTCATAGCCACGATAATATTTTTCTCATATTATAAAAATTCGAAAGAAGATATGGAAAGAAAGCAGGCTAAATATATATTTATTGGCCTTTACGTGCCCCTAATTTTGAGTTTAGTTAGTGATATAATATTTCCAATCTTTTGGCAGAAGGTTCCAGAAATGACCATGACCACCATTCCTATTGGTCTGGCCATTATCGCTTATGGGATGTGGAAGTATCAGTTTCCAGTCCTCACTCCTTCCCTGGCTGCCGATAAAATTATCAACACCATGTCTAATATTCTAATAATTCTGGACCATAAAAAAAGAATATTCAAAATTAATCCAGCTGTTTCTATACTTTTAGGATACGCCGAAGAAGATCTCCATGGAAAAGACATTAAATTTATTTTAGCAGATAAGGTGGAAGACCTATTTGATATCTTAAATGAAAATTTAAAAAGCCATTCCGAAGTTAATACAATTAAAACTATGCTTAGAGGAGTTGAGGGTAATCCCATTCCCATTTTAGTATCCATCTCTCCATTAAGATTACGTGAAGACCAAGCTGCCGGCACGCTTTTAATTGGCAGTGATCTAACCATAGAAGAAATGAAAAAAGCCCTCCACGAATCAGAAGAGCTTTATCAAACTTTAGTAAAAACTAACCCAGACTCTATAGTTAAAACTGATATTGAGGGAAATATAACTTATGTTTCCCCACAGACCGTGCTGATACACGGCTATCAAAGCGAAAAAGAGCTTATAGGAAGAAGTGTATTTGAACTTTTTGCCCCAGAGGTCCGTGAAAAATTCCATAAAAACATGGCACAGACTTTGAAAGAAGGCTTCACCAGGAACTTAGAATACATTATGCTGAAAAAAAACGGAACAACGTTCATTGGAGAATTAAACACCGCATTAATCAGAGACATGGATCAAAATCCAATTGCAGTAATAGCTACCAGCAGGGACATAACCCACCATAAAGAAACCGAGAAAAAAATCAAAGATTCCCTGGAAGAAAAGGAGATTTTACTCAAAGAGATACATCACCGGGTTAAAAACAACCTGCAGATAATCTCCAGCCTTCTTAATCTTCAATCGAGATACGTTGACGACCCGGAAACAGAAAATTTACTTCGAGAAAGCCAAAACCGGGTAAAATCCATGGCCATGATACATGAAAAATTGTATCAATCCCCTGATTTGGCCCATATAAACTTCAGAGAATATATTTATAGCCTATTAAATGGACTATTAGGTTCTTATGGACTTAACACAGACATTATAAGGCCCAAAATAGAGTTAAAAGATTTTTTTCTGGATTTAAACATTGCCATTCCTCTGGGACTCATTGTAAACGAGATGGTTAGTAATTCAATAAAACACGCCTTTCCGGATGGTGCTCACGGAGAAATTAGAGTTAAAATGAATTTAAAGGAAAATAATTATATTTTAACAGTTTCAGATAA
>JAUYBK010000238.1 GCA_030693105.1 Methanobacteriaceae archaeon
TTACCCATTAAGTTGTATATTCCTTTTTATTCCATGTATTTTTCCAGTCTCTCTTTAAACTCTTTGCGGTGGCGTTTTTCTTCATCCAGTATATGCTTGAGGACGCCTACTACTTCTTCGTCAGGTATTTCTGCAATCTGCTGGGTATAAATTTCGATGCCCTCACTTTCCAGTTGGATCTGTCGTTGCAGCATTCCCTTCAAGTCATCCCCACCGAAATTTAGTTCTTTGTGTTCCATGGTGGGTTTGCCTCCCCTTTTGGTTATGAGGTCGGCCAGCCACCACATGTGGCGCATTTCATCCACGGATATGGCTTCCGTAACTCAGCTTGGATCGCATTCTTCCATTATAAAATAGTTCCGGGTGTAAACCATGGATGCCTCTAATTCCCGGACAAAATTATCGTTTAAGACTTTGATTATTTCCTCTTTATCCAAAAAAACCCACTCTCCTTTGTTTTAACCTTGTATATTATTTATTGGAAACTTGGATAAGTACAATGTATTATTTTTTTGGTAATGTATCTAATTAATTTCTAGGTCTTCCCCCCCCAATCTTTAACTATATAAAGAATTTTATTTCTACCAAATGAATTCGACATATTTATAAGAACCAAATTGGCACTTTTAGGAAAGATTAAAAAAAAATAAGAGCTTCATGCAATAATTTCCATCCAAAAAGTGCATACAACTGTGATGGGCGAAAAAGTTGGTTTATGATTTTTCTTTGATTATAGGGGAAAGGATATGTTTGATGTTTTTCCATCCAGGGTGTTCCATGAGAACCTAGCAGGGTTCTATCCTATTAATTTGGGTTTAGATAATTCGTTTTTTGATTTTCTAATGCGCTAATATCAACTTTAGGAAGCATAATTGGAACCATTGGTGCCTTAGCCGTGTTGAAATACGAAAATAAAATACTAAACAAGAAAAATGCCTACTATTTTTATAAAAAATTTCCATAAATTTAAGTTGATATAAGTAACAGACCTATTTTCGTTAATAGATGAAGCTGATAATAAAAAAAAAATTTGTTCCTAATAAAATATGAAAAAACGAAATATACGGCCCCAAAATCTATACATTGAGCGACGCATTATCACGCGGATGAGAATCTATTTATTTGTGATGCTTGTCCTGTTAGCTGTGATAATATTTGAAGTAGTTCAAAGTAGGTTTAGCATTCAATTGGCTATAGGGGGGATATCCATTGGTTTAGTGGTTGGTATCATAGTCAGTCGCACTTATCATTTGAGTTGGGATGAAGAAACTAACAAGGTAATTGGTCAAATCGATTGGATAGGTGCTGTAATTCTCGTGAGCTATCTTATTTTCGTATTTACTAAAACAGATGTTGTGGGATATTGGAAGGAAGGAACTTCTTTATTTGCAATTATTATCGGTATCACCGCAGGCACCATGCTAGGCCGGGTGTTAGGAACAAAACGAGGCATAAATAAAATTCTGGAAGCCTTGAAAATTTAGAGAAAATACTATAAATTTTTGATTATCCAATTTTTAATTGAATTCCCCACCGTTTAACAAAAGAAGGGATTAACGAAGGACAAGCTCAATTATTGATAAACTTGGTAATAAGGTACTATTTTAATTTATAATCGAAGCATATACACTTTAAAAAATATTTCAAGGTAAAACCACATTTCAGAGTAAGTTGGTTTGATTCATTTAAGTAAGAATGGTTGCATTGATGCCCATTTATCTTTCCAGCCTATGGGAACGAGTCGTTTGGTTACCATTTCTGGAAATCATGCAGCCAGTACGGCACGGTCCTCAGGAGATAAGTTATACAATGCAAAAGGCACCACCAGGTATGCGGGGCCAGTATGTTCTTCAAAAAACTCGGAAAAACTTTTTATTTCAGCTTATCATCCATCCCACCGCAGCAAAGATCATCACCGCACTCATCAAAATTGAACTATAAGCTGGACTTCGCTTAAAGCTAATGTTAGCCCAGATTGCTAGAGGTATGGTCAAAAAAATAGCCAATACCACTTGCCAGGGAATTAGGGGAAGTAATGCAAGCGTACAGATATACATTAAAACCATGAGGCCCAGGTAAACCCTGGGAACTCTCTCGGAAAGCCTTACCACCAGGGTGTTCTTACCAACCTGGGCATCGGCCTCCCGGTCCGCCCAGTGCACACCCAGGAGATTAACCAGCACTACCAAAAATATGGGGGTTAAAATCAAGAACGTGTTAAGAGTAGCCACCCCCATCTGAGGGATATAAGCAATAAGAGGCATAAAATACCCTCCTAAAAGAGCATTATCCAATTCTCCCCACAGGGTCCTCTCCAGTTGTAAGGGAGGCATAGAATAGAACCATCCGCCTAACATCCCCACTAAAACAAGTATGATACCTTGACAGGATAGTAAACCCCACCAAAAAGATAAAAAAGTAACAAACAGCGTTAGGATAGATAGGATGACAGCAACCCATAAAGCCCACTGGGTGGGTATTATTCCTGATGGCAGAACCCCACTACCTCCCGAGAACCAGGTGCGGCGGGTTATGGTATCAGTATCCACATCCACAAACTCATTAGCATAATGGGCCATCAGGGTGGCCAATACTAAAATCAAAGCCCCAAAAGCGCTGGTACTAATTTGATGGTGCCCAGATCATGGTACGCTAGGGACAGACCCAGAAAGTAGGCTATAAGGCCTGCTAGCAGTACAAATGGTCGGCCCATTTTAACCAATGCCTGGAATTGGTTCCAGCTCAAATTTTCACTCCTATACTTTCATGAAGGATATATCATGAACCATTTGACGTATCACTTGAAATTTTACTTCTTTTACCAAGCACCCAGGAGACCATCATCATGATGATCAGGCCTAATAAATAGACCACCACGATCATGGCCATGACGTTGTACTCTGAACTGAAGTTGGCCACTGCCACTACCAGAGCAGCCGATCCATTCCGGATGGCAGTGCCCAGGCCCAACACCGTTTTAGTCTTTTCAGAGGGACCTCCCAACATGTATCCGATTAAAAATGATCCTAACACAAAAGTCACAGCAGCTATCATTGCTCCGGTTCCGAATACTGCCAGAAAGTCCTGGTAGTTTAGGCCCAAATAAATAACCACCACTACTACGATGAACAGGTTGGATATCTTGTTGAAGACCGATTTCAGGGTTTGGGCTATTTTACTATAGCGGGCCTTTATGACCGTTCCACAAACTAAGGGTAAAAATATCAAGACCAACAGAGAAGCTGCTATGGACAAGTGATTTATGTATACCCCTGGTAACAGAAAAGACAACATGAGGGGCAGGTAGATCAGAGTCACCAGGGACAGTATTAACATCAACCCCACAGCAAAGGCCATATCGGCCCTGGTAAATTGAACCAATTTCAGCATGAAGGGTGATCCGGCCCCGGTCGCCATTAAAACCAGGCCAATAGCCAGACCCTGCTCCAAGGGTATCACCTGGAGGATAAGGTAGGTTAGAAGGGGTACCAGGATGAAGTTAGCAGCCAGGGACTTTAAAATAAGGACCTTATCCTTTAAGGGCTCTACAAACTGTTTAGGGAAAAAGCTTAGCCCCATGGATAACATGGTAGTGACGATGTAGATTATAACGCTGAGATTGGCAATCTGTTGCAAAATAGCTTCCATGTGATTAATACTCCAGTTGATTATAACTATTCAAACCTAGATATGCTAAGGGGCTTAGTAAACCTTTCTGATACTAATCTTTCCAGAAATAAATAGTCAATAGGCAGCCTGTGCTAACGGGAAATTGAATATTAGCCGATTACAACGGATATAACCAGGCACCAAGCTGACTCGTTATGGTTACAAAAGGGAACATATTCTACAAAAGTTATACTGACCGCTGAGGGTAAATTCTTCTGTGGTGAGTTCTTCTCCAACACTAAAAACCGGCCAGGGGTGGTATCATAGATGATGAAGCTGCTGCCCAGTCCAGTGTGAAGAAACTGAAGAAAATAAACATTAAGATGGTCTATCCTGGCGTTGAGAACCCTTTCGCCTGGAATTTATTACCCGAGACTAATGAATAAAAATAATTGAATTTGAACAGTTATTCAAAAAAAAAACCCCCCCCCCCACTATATAAAACAAGATAGTTGATTAAAACAATATAGCTAATTCTTGAATCAGATCTAAAAAAAAAAAAGAAATATGATATTTCTTGTGAAATAGGTGAGAATTAACTTTAATTTTAAAAAAAGATGAATAAATAAACCAGGATGGTTTATAATCCTTCTATTTAGAAAATAAAGGTTAGTCTATTACTTCAGCAAAGGCAAAATTTCTTCGAGTAGAATTAACTCTAATTTTAACTTCATCACCGACTTTGGCGCCTGAAACAAAAACCACAAACCCTTCTATACGGGCAATACCGTCTCCGTCCCTACCGGTATCTTCAATTTTAACATCATATTCTCCGCCTTCTTTAATAGGAGCGGAACTTCCTCTATCATTACTGTAACTATCTCCAAACAAACTTATCACTTCCATTTTTTGCCCTAAGGCAATTAACTATTGATTTTTAAAGCATATAAAGTAATGTAAAACGATTTTAATTTTACTGATTTTTTTTCATGAAAATTATTTGATTTTGCTGCATTAAACAAATCAAACTGTTCCCCCACTTGTTGGTGAATTTTTATTCCCAAATCTCAATTTTTTTAGTTTCGTGATATATCGTCTGGCTCCTAATTCTAAAGATAAGGAGTCGTAACCGGAATAAAACCTTCTTTTTTTATACGTAAAATGATTAGGATGTTTTATTGGTTTACCTGAGCTTGAGGAGGATCCACCCTTTTATAGGATATATAAACTGGTTTCCAGATGTTGGAGTTCACCAGTTTCTCAATATCTTCTCCCGGGCTGATTCTGGCAATTCCCTCGTTTACTGCCTTTTTAGCTACTGCCACAGCTATATTTTTGCTCACTTCCTGCATTTGAGAAACTTGAGGAAGTAGCCTCTGGTGGGGATCATCCTGAATGTTAACCGAACGGCTTAATTCATCTATACTAACATCAATCATTCCCGAGCTCACCCTCTCCGCTTGGGCACAAATTATACCTAAACCTAATCCCGGGAAGATGAAAGCGTTGTTGCATTGGGCTACCGGTATTGTTTTTTCATTGATGGTGACATCATTATAGGGACTTCCGGTGGCAACCAATGCCATTCCATTAGTCCAGTTAAGTATATCTTGGGGTATGGCCTCTGCCAGACTTAGGGGATTGGAGAGCGGGAAAATGATGGGTCTCTTTACAGCAGAGGCCATGGTCGTAACCACCTCTTTGGTAAAAGCACCCGGTACCGTAGATGTACCAATCAGAATGGTGGGCTTAACATTGCGCACCACATCTAAAATGCTGATATATTTACCCCTTATATCCCAGTGCTCTGTTTCATCAGAGGGCCGAGCATAGGTGGCTTTGAAATAATCTAAGTTCATTCTATCTTCTGTTATCAGGCCTTTACTGTCCATGAGCCAGAAATGCGAGCGGGCCTCCTGCGGATTGAGCCCGTCTTTTACCATCCATTCCTGGATACGATCGGCAATGCCACACCCGGCTGTTCCGGCACCAAATATCACCACCCGATGATCAGATAGTTTAGTCCGGGTCAACTTGGAAGCATTAAGGACAGCTGCCATGGTAACGGCCCCCGTACCCTGTATGTCATCGTTGAATGTGCACATTTTATCTTGGTAATGGTCCAAGTTGCATCTGGCCTTTTCCTTTCCAAAGTCCTCCCACTGGAGGAACACGCCGGGAAACTTTTTTTTAATGGCTTCCATCACTTTACTTACAAAGTGGTCGTACTCTTTTCTGCTGATCCTTTTATGGCGCCAGCCCAGGTAGAGGGGATCCTGGAGAAGTTTGCTGTTATTGGTGCCCACATCAATCATGATGGGGAGCATTCTCCTGGGATTTACACCTGCACCTATTGTGTAAATCACTAATTTAGCCACTGAAATTCCGATTCCATTGACGCCCTGGTCACCTATTCCTAGAATCTGCTCTGAATCAGTCAAAACTATCAGATCAATTTCCGGGTTAATCCGATTGTCCAGAATCTCATCAACATGATCTGAGTCAGGATACGCGATGTAAATACCACGTGGTCTTCGAAACTCGTTACTATACTCTTGGATCGCTAACCCCGCAGTGGGAGTGTAAATTATTGGCATCATTTCTTTAATGTGGTCTGAAATGAGCCTAAAAAAGAGTGTTTCGTTGATATTATACAGGTTATTCAGAAATATGTTCTTTTGTAGATCATCAATGTTTAAGGAGTACTGTCGGTAGGCCCTTTGCAGTTGATCATCTATGGTCTCCACCGCAGGGGGTAGAAGGCCCTTTAAATAGAATTCATCCCTTTCTTCATTATTAAAGGCCGTGCCCTTATTTAGCTGGGCAGATTCCAGAAGTTTGATCCCAGTAAGGTCAGTTTCAATGTATTTTATCCCTTCATTTTCAACTGTTAACTCGTTTGATCTAAACAAAAAAAACCTACCTCCTATATTATAAAAAAAATTGTTAAAATTTTTTTGGATACTGCGAAAATATTTTATATAAATATAATATTAATTAATTTGTTAAATAAACGTTTTAAAAGACAATTGCACACGTGACAGGTTCTATTCTATAATATACGGTAGTAAATTGGTCATTGATCGTATTTCTCCAGATATTCAGCAATAGCTATCCTTATATGATGACTGATAGGACTTCCACCTTTACGCTTAGCATAATCTTTAAGATGTTCTAGTTGGGGTTTATCTAACTTTAAACCTACAGAAATTTTTTGAGGCATATTACCATCCCCTGTCAATATAGACTTAAAAAAAAAGAAGAAGGGTTGTTTAGAAGTTGTGTATTACTTCTCCGA
>JAUYBK010000239.1 GCA_030693105.1 Methanobacteriaceae archaeon
CAACGCATTCGGATTTCCAGTAATAACAACAGAAACCGGAGGTATTTCTGGAGTTATTAAGCAAGGAAGGAATGGATTTATGTTACCTTTAGATGCATCTCCAAATAAATATGCACAACTAATAATTGATATCTATAAAAATGAAAAGAAATATTACCAACTTATAATTTCAAGTAGAGAGAAATTTGATAAAAAACTTAACTGGGATGTTTGGGGCCTATCGTTTTGTAAATTGATTAGAGAGTCTTGAATAGTAAATATAAAGAATTGAAGGAAATAACTTGGGAGACCTAAACCATATCTGTTGTTATCCATACACTAAATGAGGAAAAAAATATTAAAAACTGCTTAGAAACAGTGAAATGGGCTGATGAAATAGTCATTATTGATATTACAGCGAAGACAATACAGTTTAAATTGCAAAAGAATATACTACTAATATCTATTATTTTAAAAAAATGGGTTTTCCAGATCCAGCTCGGCAATTCGGATTAGAAAAATGTTCATGTGACTGGGTTTTAATATTAGACGCGAATGAATTAGTTCCAGTCAAATTAATGAAAAAATTGAAATATATTGTGGATAATGATTTAGGAGACATAGTTTCAGTACCCCATAATAACTATTTTTTTGGTCAACATATGCAAACAAGTGGATGGGGTCCTTTGCAAGACACTCATCATAGATTTTTTAAAAAAGAATACGTTACTATAACCAATAAAATTCATTCAGATTTCATAAAAAGAACCGATGCTAGGATATATCATGTTGAAAATCCTCAAGAGGGATTTATCCATTTTAACTACATAGATTTCGAACATTTCATAGATAAAATGAATCGTTACACTACAATAGAAGCTAAATTTCTTTTTTTGAGAAAACAAAACCATAAAATTTAAAACTTTAAGAAGAAATCTTTTTAAAGACTTTATAAATCGGTTTTTCGTTGCAAAAGGAAAAAAAGAGAGATTTATAGGTTTTTCTGTTAGTCTCCTTATGGTGATGTACCGTTTATTGATTTACAGTAAACTGAAGTTAATGCAAGAATATAATTCTGATCAACCTAAAAAATTATATCAAAAAATTATCAAAAATTGGCAGAGAAAATAATATCTGAATATTAAAAATAAAATTTTTATTGCATTATATTACAATAATCCTCTTACTAAAAATTAGCTAATTTTAATAATAATTAAGGAGAGAAAAATGAAATACAATGAAATAGATTTATCAGTTATTATTTTGAACTATAAAAATCCTTTTTTAACTCTTAAATGTGTAAAAACTTTGATTAGCTCAGCAAAGAAGGCTGAAATTTCTACTCAAATAATAGTTGTAGATAATAGTGCTTTAGAAACTTCTGAAACTCTTAAAAAAATCTTACCACCTAATATTGACCTCATTGAAAATAATGAAAATCTAGGATTTTCAAAGGCTAATAACCAAGGTATCAGCAAAGCAAAAGGAAATTACATTTTATTTTTAAATAATGATGCATTTGTAAATTCTAAATCTTTAAAAGCAGGGATTAATTGTTTAAATAATAAAATTATATTTGGAATATGGGCACCTAAGCTAATAGGAGAAGATGGTTTATTTCAAGTTTCATGTGCTCGTTTACCATCCCTAAAGGGTTTGATTGGAGAATATATTTTAAACAAAAATTATGATTGGTATAATGACGTTTCCCAATGGACTGAAGCTAAAGATGTTGGAAATGTTGTAGGGGCATTCATGTTAATAAAAAAGTCCGTTATTGATAAAATAGGTAATTTAGACGAAGAATTTTTTTTCAATGTCGAAGACGTGGATTTTTGTAAAAGAGCCAACCAAGCAGGTTTTTTAGTAATTTATGACCCAAGATATAGTATAATCCATATCGGAGGAGCATCGCAAGAAGAAACTTGGACAAATGACAAACATTTACACAAAAACCGAATTCTATATTTCAAAAAGAATCAAGGACTAATCAAATACCTTTTAGCTAGATTAATAATCACTTTAAGTTTGCGAATAAGAAAATTAGGATGACTAGCGATTATGAGTAATTTAATAGAATAATTCCAAAAAAAAATAATGGAATAATTAATTACTATTTATAGGTTAAACCAATCTTTCCCAAAACAATTTCAAATTTTTGTCTTAAAACAAAACGTTTAAATCTTAGGCTCTTAAAGTGGCTTTTTGTTAAATTTTTAGTCCTTTTGTTTGCAAGAATATTATACAATTTATGATCCGACAAGTCTTTTTCAATGAAGTTAGCAGGTTTTTTAGCTTTAATAAACACCCCTGGAACTTGTTGATCTTTTTCTAGAACTAATATTTCAAAGTCCGAGAAAATTTTTTCCATATCAGTTAACTCAAATCTCCAGAAGTCATAAGGATAAGCATGATAAGTAAATCCATATGAGCGCGTAGTAATCATTATAATTCCATTTTCTTTGCAAATATTTTTCATGTTTGAAATAACTTTTCTCCAATCTTGAACATGCTCCATTAATTCAGTAGAAATGACAATATCAAAACTTTTTTCGCCAAATGTTTCAATTAAATTTTCTGCATCACATATAACATCAACACCAGGACCATTAGATATGTCTACTCCAATATACTCTTTAGGCTCAAATATGTTTATAATCGAACGAATACTGCCATTAAAATCATAAGAACCTATTTCAATTACTCGATTTCCTTTAATTTCTTCCTTTGTTAAATTTTTCATTCCAAATACTGCACAACTAATATGACACATATTTTTCCCCCGTAATAAATCAGCATTATGACAGATATGCAAATTTGGCCACACAAACCTTAATACTTTTTTATTTTATATTTAAAATCTGTTTAAATAACACATAAAAACAAAAGAAAAATCATTCTCCTACAGAGAAAAATCTAAGGGGCAAAAAATATTAGTTCATTATTTAAACTGAAGGTAATAAATAAATTCTAATGGAATATAATTTAATAGTAATTCAAACTGATTTATCAGTCTAATCATATATATAATAAGGAGAATTTCTATTAACCTTCATTTGCTGATGGTTAATAATGTTAAATCTTTATGATTTTTAATAAACTGTTTAATCGTCTTTTTAAGGATAAAAACTGTTTAAAGACGGTATTTCATAGTAATAATAAATTACACATTTATCCTCTCTCTCAATTTTAGAGGTTTTTAGAAATTCTCTAAGGATACCTTAACAATAGCGGTTAATATCTATTTATATCTGAAATTATCGATCATAAAAGAATTTCAGCGTCTTTATTAATAAATTCTGGACAAAAAAAAGATTCTAGGAGATACCAATGACTAATAATGGCATATCTGTAGTTATACACACCTACAATGAAGAGAAAAATATTAGAAACTGTTTGGAAACAGTTAAATGGGCAGATGAGATCGTTTTAGTTGATATGTACAGTGAAGACAAAACTGTTGAAATAGCAGAGAAATATACCGATAAAATATTTTTACATGAAAAACTGGGATACATAGAGCCTGCAAGAAAATTTGCTATGAAAAAAACCACTAATAATTGGGTTTTGAGTGTTGACGCCGATGAAATGGTGCCTAAAGCGCTTAAAGATAAACTTGTTGACATAATGTCCGAGAATTCAGCAGACGTAGTTCACATTCCCCATAATAATTATTTCTTTGGCAGCCTCATGGAGAAAACAGGATGGGGAGCACTTCAGGATATGCATTTCAGATTTTTTAAGAAGGATTGGATTGAACTTAGTGATGTGATTCATGGCGGGTTAAGCTTAAAGGAAAATGCAAAGATATATGAAATAAGAAACCCTAATGAAGGATTTATTCATTTCAACTACCTAGATTTCGAACATTTCGTTGAAAAAATGAACCGTTACACAACCATTGAAGCCAAAACCCATTTTGAAGATGGAAAGGATATTACATTAAAAAGTTTAATAAAAGAACTTTACCATGAGTTTAAATTGAGATATATAACTTTAAATGGACGTAAAGAAGGTTTCAGAGGTTTCTCTTTAAGTTTGTTAATGGTTATGTACAAACTGTTATATTTAAATAAACTGAGGTTAATGAGGGAGTTCAATTCTAAGGAACCCCGGACCAAAATAATTGAAAAGTATAATAAAATTGCCGAATATCTCATTAAAGAATATGAAAAGTAAGCATTATTTACAGTTACTAAGAGGGATATTATTTCTAAATTATTTCTAAAAAAAAGGATTATTATTTCTAAAATATTTTAGATGAACTATTCATTTTTTTTCTTAAAAATTAGCCTTAGTATATCATAATCTTCATCATTAAAGGTCTTTAAAGCAAATAAAACAATGAAATATACTACGGCACCTAATAAGATCATCACAAAAAGATTTAAATTTAATAATATTAAGAACACAGCCATTACAGCACTTGCTATTGCGGGTTTTATGAAACTGTCCTGTATACGTACCTTGTGAAATGTTCGGTTTAGAATGTAGAAACATGTACTGAACACTAAAAATTCGGTTAAAATTGTAACCACAGCAGCTCCAACGTAACTGAAGGTTGGGAGGATAAGTAAATTTAGTAAAACATTGAATACCATGGCTATAAATGTTAATTTTAAAAGTAGGTTCTGCCTGTCCATGGCAGGTAGAATGGTGCCCGTAATGTAGTTCAGGAATATTATTGGGATTGCCCAAATAAGTATTTGAAGTACCAGTATCGATGGCTCGAAACTGCTTTTGTAGATCAATAAAATTATAGGTTCAGCCAAAACCGTTGTTCCAGCTGCTATTGGCAAAGACAATATCATAAGATATTTGAAAGACTTTTGGTAGGAATTTTTAAGTGATTCCTTTGAAGAAACATAGAAACTCGAGAAAACAGGAAATATGGCAGTGGCAAATACACCGGGTATGAAAATAAAAACTTCCATAAACCTGTAGGATGCACTGTAATATCCAACAGCAACACTATCCTTTATCACCGAAAGCATAACGATGTCAATTCTGAATGCTATTAAAGTAAATATTGATGCCATTGATAGGGGTAACGCCATAAGAATTATCTCTTTACTGAAACCAAGATTGATTTCAACTTTTGGCAGGGAAAATTTCCATATATAAACTGTTATGATGTAAATAAAAACTAAGATATTGGAAAGAACGTAGAGTATGGCAAAGTAAATGACACTTAATTCGTAGTATATACAGAAAAGGGTTCCTATAAGCATTAAAATACTGTTAATTATTATACCTATGGATACGTACTCCATCTTCTGATTAGATTGAAAAATGGCATTTATTACTCCATTAAAACCGCCTATTATAACCGATAATGTGATAAGATAAATTACAATGGTTGTGAGCTGATCGTATTTAAAGAAAAACACGGTTAAAACAGTCATTCCAATCATTAAGAAGATCAAAAAAACCCTTATAAACACTACATTAGATAAATATTTATTCGCTAAAGAGGTATCACGGGCAACTTCTCTTATCATTAAGGTCCCTGTACCCAGATCACTGAAAATTGCCAGTATACCCGTTAAAGAGAGGGCAGTTGCCAGTATACCTAATCCTCCAGCCCCCAGGTATCGGGCGGTGTACATAGTGATAAAAAATCCTAGTACATAGGTTATGATCTGTGCTATGAGGAGTATTCCTATATTTTTAGCCAATCTCTGTACTGTACTCATGAAATGATACATCCCTGGTTAAAATTATTCGATATTTTTTATTTAAAAAATAAGTGTTTTATAGTTGTATTAACCCTTAAAAACTTCAGATATTTTTATTTTCACCCATTGAACCAGTTAACTGTTTCAATTAAATCATCTTTAAAATCATTTTTAGGTGAATATCCAATGGATCTGGCCTTTGATATGTCGGCTACAGAGTGTTTAATTTCTCCTGAACGCTCATCTTCATAGGCGGGTTCAATATCTGTATCCATTGATTCTTTAATAATATCAAACAGCTGGTTAATTGTTGTACTCTTTCCAAGGCCAATGTTGAACACACCCTTTTCTTTGGATTGTGCCGACATTATATTGGCATCTACAACCTGTTTTACATGAACAAAATCTCTTGTCTGTTCCCCGTCACCATATATAACCGGTACTTCATTTTTAAGAATTTTATCAATAAAAATAGGGATCACCGCCGCGTACTGGGATTCGGGGTCCTGGCGGGGCCCGAATACGTTGAAATATCTTAAAGTTACAGTGGGTAAATCATAAACCTCGTTATATACTTGACAGTACAACTCACCTGCCGCCTTACTGGCTGCATAGGGAGATTTAGGGTTTAATGGTTCGTCTTCCGATAGTGGAAAGTTCTCATTATCTCCATAAACTGCTGAAGAGGATGCGAACATTACCTTTTTCACCCCCGATTTTAGTGCAGCATCTAAAACATTAAGAGTGCCAGTTATATTAATTTCATTACACAAAAAAGGATTTTCAACACTCAAAGGAACACTGGCCAGTGCGGCCTGGTGGAATAGGTAGTCTACATCCTCAAACAGACCCATCAGATCCACTTGGTTGATGTCCCCCAGATCCAGGCTGATGTTATCCAGTGAGAGGTGCATTATATTTTTTACGTGTCCAGAGGACTCGTTATCGATAACCACTACCTGATTATCCCGGGAAAGTTCTTCCACCAGGTGGGAACCAATAAATCCTAATCCACCAGTCACTGCTACTTTCTTGTTTTTCATATTTATCCACTAAATGAAGTTAATGTTGCTTACTTATTTTGGGTTTAGGAGTGTTTTCTAACTTTAATTATATCCCCATCCATTAAATTATGCCTGCTAAACTGTAAGGTCTTCCCCTAATCTTACTTATTTGATAAAAGCAACCCCTATTGAGCCTATCTTTAATCAGAAACATTCATCTGCAGAAACAAATACCGGTAGGCATTAGTTGTGTCTGGTAATTTGTACAGGAACATTTCCAGCTTCTGGCTTCCGGGAGAACTGGTCACAACTTTGATGGGTATTTCTTTTTTTTGTTTATTGGGAAGGGTAAATTCTTCTTTATAAAAAGTTCTGTTGTCCAGCTTGACTACCACTAGATAATCAACTGTTTTATATTCCTGGTTTACCACCCCTATGGTTATTTTACCGGTCTCATTCCGGGTTAAATTGACGGGATAGTTCCCGGCCTTACCATCTGCGCCCAGTACGTAGAATTCTGTGAATTTCTCACTGGGCTGGGGATTTACAATAATGTAAATAATAGATAGGACTCCTAACGCTAGGAAGAAGATTATAATTAGTGAGAGGTAGCGGTCCAGATCCATAGTTTACCACTGTTTAGTGTTGTGGGAATCAATGTTCTCCTGTCTTTTTAGTTGCTTATTTTATTAAGAAGATGGTTATTCCCTTTATCCACAATAGATTTTATTATTCTCCTATTAATATTTGATAGGTGAAGTTTTTAAGAAAGATTAAAAATATTTATATACAGTTGTTAGAATAAGATTTTATCATGATTATTCATGTCAATGTCCTCAGTTACCTCCGGGGCCTATCTGGTTACTAAATGACCCGGTTCTTACTGCCCGAGGCCAACTTAGAGAATGGAGTAATTAACATAACGTTTAAGCCCTCTCAACTACCCCTAGGAGCTGGTTAAAATGGCCCCCACTCAATCCAAAAAATATTACAAACCACTGCGGGAAGTGGAAGTGGAATACAAAATAGACCACCCCCAATGCGAGACCTGTCCGGATCGACCCTGTCTCGAATCCTGCCCCGTGGATGCTATTCACCAAGTACCGCCCGACGAAAAAGTAGAGATTGATGAAAAATGTGTTGGCTGCGTTTTATGCCGGGAAGCCTGCCCTTATAATGCTATAAAAATGAAAACTACCCTGGCAGAGCCTGTTAAAGAGAACATACCCAACATTAACTCCCAACTTTGCAGGCAGTGTGGTGCCTGTGTAGGTGCCTGCCGGATGGGAGCTATACAACTTATTTCATCAGGGACCGAAGAAGCACATATTGTTATCGACGAAGATAGATGTGTTAGGTGCGGTTACTGTTCCCGGTTCTGCCCCATGGAGGCCATTAAGTACGGTGAGATCCTACCAAGATCGGTGGTCAAGGGTAAGGCCATCGTAGTTAACCAAAAAGACTGCATAGGCTGCATGACCTGCACCCGGGTATGTCCGTCCCGGGGCGCAATTAACGTGGGAAAAGTCAGCAAGCTGCCCTTTATCCACCCCTCTTACTGTGCCCGTTGTGAGGAATGTATGGACGCGTGCCCCTCCACTGCCATTAAGTATTCCTCCCGAAAGAAAGCTTATCAAAATTACAGCAAGATCAAAACCATGGAGATCGTCTCCGAGCTTCTGGAAAATGACAGTGCCAAGCTGGCCAAAGAAACAGTTAAAATTGATTCTATACTAAATAAGGTTGCCCGGAGAGTTAGCTACGAGCATGAGGAAGTTGAATTTACCCAAGACGTTACTGAATTAGTGAAAGATGAAATAAAGTCTTTGGTGGACGGTGACCTGGAACTGGAAAACCTGGGAGATATCATAAAAGCCACCTCACCGCAAAGGGAAATTACAGTCTTAGAAGAAGAGTGTATTGGCTGCGGGGTTTGTATAAACCAGTGCCCAGTAGACTGTATTGAATTGGAGATACCCAGTCCCATTCACATCGGTGAAGAGTGTGTTTTCTGCGGGAAGTGTGTGGAAACTTGCCCCGTGCAGGCCATTAACTTAAGCGAAAGATTCTTCCAGACCTCCCAGGGGCGTATAATCTTCAACCGCCAAAAGATGGAAGGTTCAAGGACTGGAGAGGTTTTCATTGACCACTTAACCTGTCAGACCTGCGGGGTTTGTATTAATAAATGTCCAGCGGATGCCATGAGCCTTTTAGATCATCAGGTGACTGTTGATTTGGATAAATGCATAATGTGTGGAAAGTGTCAGTCCCTCTGCCCGGTGCGGGCGGTGGAAGTTATAATTGATTAATTTTTACTTAACCGGGAGGGTTTTAATGGGTGAAAAATTTTTGGTATCTGACTGTGACGGGCCTTTATCCCTACATGACAATGCATTTGAACTGGCCGGACACTTCCTGCCCCCGGGAGAGAAGTTCTTCCAGATGATCCACTAGGAAGGTTTCTGGTGGAGATGAAGAGGCCCGGTGGCCGGCAGAAAGGGGAAGTTTTAGAAAGCTTATGCAGGGAGAACTAAGGGGAGGGTTGGGTTAAATGAGTAATAAATATAAAATAGAGGACACTTATGCCGAGGCCTTCAGTGGAATATTCTGTCGGGCTCTGGTAACTGCAGATGAGAAAGAAACTCTAAATCGTGCCGCTTACGATGCTACCTCCACTCCCGGTGCGGTTATCGGCCGGGTTGAGGGAGGTGTAGAGTCCTGGGTCAGTGTCGATCACACTCCCGACGGCAGAATAGGGGCGCTTCTCCAGTTCTGGTACGGTAGTAATGATCTGGAGAAGTTTGAAGTGGAACTTTCCTACCGGATCCGGCAGGATATTCTGGTTAAACCCTTCACCAGCCTCTTTGACGCATCTATCAACCCGGAGGGGTACCTCGACACCATGAAACAGGTGGGTCACTGTGGAGACGGTTACGAGTGGGAGGAGGAGCTTTACGGACGAAATATGATCACGGTCCCCATTGCCATTCCGGACTTTAAAATTGAACGCCAGTTGGGCTACGCCAGGGGTATAATGGGGGCCAACTTTTGGTACATGTGTCAGGATAAAAAAGCGGTTCTGGAAGGGGGACGCCAAGCTCTTAAAGCCATCCATGAAGTGGAGGGCGTCATCACCCCCTTCGACATCTGTTCGGCGGCTTCCAAACCCGAGACCAACTACCCCTGGATCGGGCCCACCACCAACCACCCCTACTGCCCTTCTCTAGTGGAGGAATTAAAAAGTGAGTCTCAGGTACCTCCCGGTGTGAATTATATTCCAGAGATTGTAATCAATGGTATTAACAGGGTAGCAGTCCAGGAAGCCATGAAAGTAGGAATAGAAGTTTTGATGGATTATGATAGTGTTCTGGGGATTTCTGCCGGGAATTACGGTGGAAAACTCGGCCAAGATAAGATACAACTAAAAGAGTTGTTTAAATGAATCTGGATGTTATTGGCTTTGGAGCCCTTAATTTGGACCGTCTTTACTACGTAGACCAGTTAGCTGGGGCTGACGAGGAGTCCTACATCAAAGACGTCCATGAATCCTGCGGAGGATCGGCAGCCAACACCATCATCGGCCTGTCCCGCCTGGGAATGAAAACCGGATTTATAGGAAAAATGGCCACCGACCCCGAAGGAATAATGTTCCAGAAAAATTTAAAAAAAGAAGGAGTGGATCATCAGGGGCTGATTGTGTCTAAAGGGGGTAGGAGTGGCATAGTGCACGGTTTCGTGGACCATAAAGGCGACAGAGCATTGTACGTGGATCCGGGGGTAAACGATCAAATCCAGCCCGCAGAGATCTCGTACGATTACGCGGGCAGTTGTAATATTTTACACCTCAGCTCCTTTGTAGGCCAATCCCAAAAAGCCCAGGAGACGCTTTTAAAGAAAATTTCTTCTGAAGTAACAGTTAGCCTGGACCCCGGGATGATATACGCACGTAAAGGACTTAAAAATCTTACAAATTTATTAAATCACACTGACATCCTACTTTTGAACCAGCAGGAAGTGGATATTCTCATCCCGGGATCAGACCTCGAGGAACAAGTGGAAGAAATTTTAGACTACGGGATAAAGATCATGGCAATTAAAAAAGGGAGAGACGGTTGTTTTGTTACCGATGGGGATGATTATCACCAGATAGATGCCTTCCAAGTTTTCTGCCGGGACACCACCGGTGCCGGGGATGCATTTAATTCCGGATTTATTTATGGATTCCTCAACGGTCATGATTTAGTAAATGCAGCAGTTTTAGGCAATTATGTTGCTTCATGCAGTATTCAGGAAAATGGCGCCTGCAGTGGACTGCCCTA
>JAUYBK010000240.1 GCA_030693105.1 Methanobacteriaceae archaeon
ATGCTAATATGCTTTTTTTCTATTCGCTGCTCAAAAAGTCCCTCTCTGAAGTAGCAGGCTATCTTTGCCGTGTAATAAAAGAGAAGGTGTTTACAACTGGGAGTAGATACTATAATTCACCCTTTAGTTTCCTTTATTGTATTACCCGCATATACGCTTATAGTAATGCTAAAGATTTGCAGTTAACTAAGCCGATAATAAAGGAATATCTATTAGACATGCAAAACAATAAAGGCGGATGGGGTAATTCGATAGAGGATGCTATGGCAACGATTAGCTTAATAAACCTTGGAGTCAAAGGGAAAAATCTTGAGAAAGCAATTAATAATTTGTTATCCTTGCAGGCAAGCGATGGAGGATGGCCTATTGCTCCTTTTTCTTATTACATATATCCAAAGGAAAAAGAGTTCTATGGTTCGAGGGAATTAAATACAGCCGTAGTCTTGGAAGCTATAGGAAAATATCAGATGATGGAACTATGTAAGGGGAATTTATGACATCAGATGACCAGTTTTACCTTACGATAGCCAAAATATCAGCAACTTTAGTAGGATTAGTTTTTGTTGCAATAACTGGATTTTACCTGCCAAATGTGAAAAAGACACGAGAGGAACTTATTAATTATAGTCCGTTGTTGGCGGTAGCATTTCCTGACTATATTCTAATTACCAGCATATCTAACTTAACTATTTTATTATTGCCATTACTTATCTCATTTAATTTACTCTTGGCTCATTATCCTCAGGTGTTATTAGTAATGGATTTATTATTCATCGTTTATATTTTATACTTTACTGATCATACGGCTTCTGTAACGACTCAATATTTTATAGGTGACCGAATAAGAATTTTGGAACAAATCGGGGAATTTGCATATTTTCGTGTAGCATATTTGCCCTTTATAATTTTTTCTGTTTCTCTTCTAATTGTCTTATTCTTAATTCATATTAGAGGGTGGTATCTTTTTTTATCTATGCTGTCTTTTATTTGTTTTATATTCTGGGCTAAAAACAAACAAATAAAATTATATAAAAAACCAATACAATCACCAGTTGAAGCTAAGAACCAAATTAGGCAACCTATTCGTTTAGACATATTATCATGGATATTATTACTATCATTATCAATTGGCTTATGCATTTACATTCAATCCGAAATAATAACAATAGTAATAACACCCCTTTTAATATTCACAGGGCTTTTGCTCATCTCTGTTGATTACTTTATATTCGGGGATAAATCATTATTTTTCCAATTAGAACAACGCCCTTTTCAAATAATTAAAACTTCAATACAAGGATTCAGCAAGCGATTACAAGAGATGAGAAAAATAAGTGGTTTTGATGATGAATTCGAGCGTTCCTTAGAAGAGATTTGTGAACCTATAGAAAAACTAGAAAATTCTTTTGATTCAATAGAAAAAACTAACCTTGTTGTTGCAAATGAAATTATAAGGGCAGAGGAAACTGTCCACGCCCTCAGAGAACTAAGTAAAAATCCGAGCTACAAAGCAGCATTCCTAAGATTTAAAATATTTGGAGACGAAAATTAAAAAAGACTTACAATTGCTCGCATATTTGTTGGAACTCGAAAAAGACCCTTTCAACATCTATTCCATTTAAACATCTTCTACGCGAACAATAATTAACATTGCCAGCAAGAGGACTCCTATTAATAAAACTCACACATGGTTGACATTCCACAGGATTGGTTATTGCATAAGAGTTACCACTATATGCCCACATATCGGTTGGGCCAAACAAAGCTATGCAAGGTTTTTTAAAAGCAGAAGTAATATGGAGAACAGAACTATCAAGGCATAAAACCATCTTTGCAATTTTAACACAAGCAATTAGTTCTATAAGAGTAGTTTCCCCTACTAAATTTATAAATGTATGTTTCATTTGTCTTTTAACTTCATCTGCAATTTCTACTTCTTCGAGACCTCCTATAGCAACTACATTCATTTTATACTTTTCAACAACAATATCCAGCAGCTTAGCAAAATGCGAGGGAGGCCAATTTTTCCAAATTACTTTCCCATCTGATGCACTAAACTGAACCAAAAGGCTATTTGACAGATCTATACCTAATGAATAGAGTCTGGAGTAAATACTGTTTTCTGCATGTTCCGGTATTTCAACAATCAACCTAATATCTTCGATGCTGGACTGGGTTATATATTCAGCTATGGGCAGATATTGGCGAGGTTCGTAATTTTTTTCCTTTAATGGTATGGACACATCTAGTATACGACTCCAAATATTTTTATATGTTCCACCGCTCCCATGTCCTATCAATAACCTTGCCCTGCTGAGCAATCCCAGAAGTAAAGTGTTCTGGTTAAGATTAATATAGGGGATAATAAGAATATCGATATTTTGTCTTCGAAGTGAAAAGCAATATCTCAAAAATTGACTCAATGAATATTCATTTATTTTTAAAACGAGTGGTTCATCAACTATAGTGCTTTGACCAGTTAAGTATTCTGCGATTGTCTCATTATCGGTTAAAAGAGTAATGTGAGAATTTCTAATCTTATCCCTGATGTGTTTGAGCATTGGTGTCATTAAGAAAAAGTCTCCGACTCCTACAAACGCCACAATAAAAACCTTTACCGTTTCCTTATTAAGGACGTTTTGTAGTTTAGCTTTTCTATTGAATCTTAGAAGCTTTACTAAATATAGGATAAAAAATTTTGGAATGTCCCA
>JAUYBK010000241.1 GCA_030693105.1 Methanobacteriaceae archaeon
AAGCACTTAAAAAAGTCATATCTGAAATTCTCATGGTGGAGGGGCCGGATGTTAAGGCCATGGCCCAGGAGGCAAAAAAGAGCGGTGACCCCCTGAAAATCATGTTCGTAGGGATTAACGGCACAGGTAAAACTACCACCATCTCCAAACTGGCTGATTATTTTGTTTCTCGAGGTTTCACACCAGTCATAGCGGCATCGGATACTTTTCGGGCCGGTGCTATTGAACAAATAACTCACCATGCCGAAAACCTGAATGTGAAGATTATAAAGCACCAGAAGGGAGCCGACCCTGCCGCGGTTGCCTATGATGCGGTAGAACACGCCCGGGCCAAGAAGAAGGAACTGGTTTTCATCGACACTGCCGGAAGGATGCAAACTAATACCAATCTCATGGATGAGATGAAAAAAATCCAGAGGGTGGTGAAGCCGGACCTGGTCATTTTTGTAGGTGATGCCTTAACTGGTAACGACGTAGTAGATCAGGCCATTAAATTCAACGAAGCTGTTGGATTGGACGGCATCATTCTTACCAAGGCCGATGCCGACGCTAAAGGTGGTGCAGCGCTATCTATTGGCTACGTAATTCAAAAACCCATACTATTTTTAGGCACAGGACAGGGATACTCTGATATCATAGAGTTCAAGCCAGAATGGATGCTTGAACAGGTTCTGGGAGATTAAATCTAATATCTCTTTTGTTTTATTTCTTGCCCCCATAAACTCCAAAGTAATAATATTTCCATACTACATCTAAATCTTGAAATCCTGCTTCTTTTAACCACTTTAAATGGTCTGATAGGGGTTGGGGATAATCTTCTTCCTGGTGTTTCGAGAACCAGATCCCATCAACTTCTTTTTGGCTGTAGGTTTGGAGCATGAAATCTTCCCAATTTTCCCGGCACATCTTATTTAGATGGGGTGAAGAGGAAAGTAGAATATCTGCGTTGTAGAACACTCCTGAATCCTTCAAAGCCGCGTATATTTTAGGATAAAATGACTTTTGCTCCACACGTGACAGGTGATGGATAGCCAGGGAGCTTAACACCGCATCATATTCAAACCGCGCTTCCAGATCACGCAAGTCACCTACCACATAATCCACATCAGGATAATCAGCAAGTTTGAGTTGTGTCTGTTGGTTCATGCTATCCGCCAAGTCCAGACAAGTTATTCCTGCTTTTGGGAACTTCTTCTTAACTGCCAGTGATAAATTCCCCGTTCCCGAACCCAGATCAAGAACTTTCACCTTTTCTTTATGATGAAAGGGAAGAGCACCTACCAGGGCCCGGATCATATCTTGATAATGTGGTATTAAGGTCTTAATAAGTTCGTCAAATACCTCTGCCTCTTCCTGGAAGTGTTTTTTTACGTTATCCATTTTTTACACCTTAATTTAATTTATGATAAACAACATAATATATGGCATGCAGATAGTGGCCCATCGTGGAGCATCCGCCATCGCACCAGAAAACACGATTCAATCATTCAAAATAGCTATAGAACTGGGGGTAGACATGGTGGAGTGTGATGTTAGGAAGACTAAAGATGGCTGCTAGTGGTTTGTCACGATCCAACCCTGGATCGTGCTGCTGATGGACGAGGAGTTATAAAAAATAAAACATTCGCTGAAATTCGTGAACTGGACGCTGGTGGAGGACAGAAGACTCCAACTCTAAAAGAAGTTTTGAATCTCGTAAAAGGGAAATCAGATTTAATTATTGAGATAAAGGAGCCTGGAACCGAATTAGAAGCCCTAAAAATGGTGAAAAATACCAAGATGTCTGAAAATGTGATAATAGCTTCTTTTTATCATTCTGTCTCCTTGAACGTAAAATTTATAGATCCAATGGTAAAAACCGGAGTAATATTTCGCTGCCAGCCTGTAAGTTCTGAAAAACTGGCCATTGATGCTCAGGCAAATATAATATTTCCCCAACATCAATTTTTAAACACTCAAATGGTTCAAGATACCCATTATAACGATATTCAAGTTTTTCCTTGGATAATAGAGGATCAAGTTAATTTCGAACGCGCTCGGGCCCTGAGGGTGGATGGAGTGATAACTAACCGTCCAGAAACCATAAAACTCTCTTATTTTGAGGATTAGGGATGAGTACCAACCTAATGGGCATGTTAACTTGAAGAGAAATGGATTTCAGTGTTTTTTTCTTAAAATATTCCGAAAAATAACTTAAACTGGGACTGGAATCTTAAGTTGCCACTGAAATGAGAATATGAATAGTTATTTATTCTGTTCCTAAGAGAGATATGCCAACAAAATTTAGGAGAATATAGAATGATTGGAGAACAAGAACTCAATAACTTATTTCCAAATTTTAAAGAATTAATACAACCTGCCGGGATTGATTTGCGGGTGGATGAAATCTTCCGACAAGTAGGGCCGGGTTCACTAATTGATGATGAAAAAAAATTACCGGAACTGGAACTTCTAAAACCCCCAATATACACACTTAAACCTAAAACAGCCTACATAGTAACTGTTGATCGCAAAATAAAAATTCCAAAGGGTTATTCCATGTTGTATATCCCCCGATCAACGTTGTTAAGATCTTTTATTACCATACACACCGCCCTGGGCGACCCTGGATTCTATGGAACCCTGCAGTTTTTGCTGGTTAACCAGGGTAAATACGATTACACTATAAAAAAAGGTGAAAGAATAGCACAAGGGGTGGTCTTCGCGGTTGAAGGGTCTGGGGAATATAAGGGGAGCTACCAGGAAAAAGAGGATTAAACGTCTTTTATCACCTCTTGAAGTCCTTGCACTGCTTCTGGATTCGCCAGGGTACCGGTGTCCCCTGGATCATCTCCCTTAACCAGGGCCTTAATTACTCGCCGCATGATTTTACCGGAACGGGTTTTGGGCAAATCATTTACAGACTTTATTTCCGCAGGGGTTGCTATGGGCCCAATCTCCTTACGAACATGATCTCTAAGGGCGGCTTCCAAGTTTTCAAATTTTTTAGAATCTTCTTTTAATATTACAAATGCAGAAATATCTTCGCCCTTTAAAGGGTGTGGTTTACCTACTACGGCTGCTTCTGCAACCGCCCAATGGCTCACCAGGGCAGATTCCACTTCAGCAGTACTTATCCGGTGGCCAGAAACATTTAAAACGTCATCTTCTCTTCCCTGCACCCAAAAATATCCTTCCTGATCGATGCAGGCCACATCTCCACTGAGATAAATCCCGGGGAAAGTGCTCCAGTAGGCTTCCAAGTACCGCTTTGGGTTTTGGTATAAGGTGCGGAACATGGAAGGCCAGGGAGATTTGATTACCAAGTGTCCACCCTCTCCAATCACAGAATTCCCATTGTCATCCACCACATCGGCCTTAATGGTTGGAAACGGCTTAACAGCTGAACCTGGTTTTAAGGGGCTAATGGGGAGGGGAGTGATAAGGTGCATGCCGGTTTCAGTCTGCCACCAGGTATCCATAACGGGACATTTTCCTCCGCCGATGTTTTTCCAGTACCAAAGCCATGCTTTAGGATTTATAGGTTCCCCAACACTTCCTAATAATCTCAGAGAGCTTAAATCATATTGTTCTGACCATTTTTCTCCGTATTTCATGAACATACGGATGGTGGTAGGTGCTGTGTAGAATACATTTACCTTGTATTTTTCTATCATACTCCATAAACGTCCTGGGTCAGGGTAGTCGGGTGTACCCTCGTAAATCACCGAAGTAACGCCTAGAAGGAGGGGGGCGTATACTATGTAGCTGTGGCCAGTTATCCAACCAATATCTGCCGCGCACCACCATATATCGTCTTCTTTCAAGTCAAAAACGAATTTCAAAGTAGTATAAATTCCTACCGCATATCCGGCGTGGACGTGTAACACTCCCTTAGGTATGCCCGTTGTCCCGGAGGTGTAGAGTATGAAAAGAGGGTCTTCCGAGTCCATAACTTCGGTGGGACACTCATCGCTCATGCCTTCCAGGGCCTGGTCCCACCAGAAGTCCCTACCTTCGGTCATTTCCACCGGTAAATTGGCATGTCGGACCACTATGAGTTTTTCCACGGTGGGAGCATCTTTTAGAACACTATCAACATTCTCTTTCAGGGTTAAAGTTTTTCCACGTCTAAAAAAACCGTCAGCAGTTATTGCTACTTTTGATTGGGCTTCATTAATTCTTTCCTGGAATCTTTTAGCCCCAAAACCAGAAAATACTACCGAATGAACTGCTCCGATTTTTGCGCAGGCCAGCATGGCTATGGGCAACTCCAGTATCATGGGGAGGTAAATACTAACGGTGTCGCCCTTACCCACTCCCCAACTTTTTAGTGTGTTGGCGAAACGGTTAACAGCATGGTGGAGTTCTTTGTAACTCATTTTTTTTACCTTTCCATCTTCTCCTTCCCAGATGAATGCTGT
>JAUYBK010000030.1 GCA_030693105.1 Methanobacteriaceae archaeon
CCAGAAGAACTTCAAGACATCCTGGTATACCCCAACATAGAAGATAACCACAACCCCTTAATAGGAGTCATGCCGGCTGGCGAGGGAAAAAAAATAGTTACTAACTACAGAATCAAGGCTAAAGGCCAGGAAGAGCGCAAAAACATGTTCATGATAGCCATCATCAGTTTAATACTGGTTATTGGTTTCGTGCTCCAACAATTCTTAGCAGCCATAATTGCCGCCGCTATAGTATTTTTCGCCCTGCAGCAGATGAAGCCTCGCAGCACAGTCATGGTACCTAAACTCTTGGTCAACAATCAAAACAACAAAATTGCCCCATTCGTTGATGCTACAGGAGCCCATGCCGGGGCGCTATTGGGTGATGTTCGGCACGATCCCTACCAGTCCGGTGGACTAGGGACTCCGGCCCACGAGCGGGTGGAGGCAGGAATGATCCACAAGTCCAGTAAGGGAGTTTTATACGTGGACGAAATAGGGTCCCTGAAGATGAAAACCCAACAGGAACTTCTTACTGCCATGCAAGAGAAAAAATACTCTATAACTGGCCAAAGTGAAACCAGTAGTGGAGCTATGGTTCGATCACAGGCAGTACCTTGTGATTTTGTTTTGGTGGCCAGTGGAAACCTTCACGTGCTGGAAGGAATGCACCCTGCTTTAAGGTCCCGGATAAGGGGTTACGGTTACGAAGTTTACATGAAAGACACCATGCCCGACAACGCAGAGAATCGGGAAAAATTAGTCCAGTTCGTAGCTCAGGAAGTTAAAAAAGACGGTAGAATCCCTCACTTCGCCAAGGAAGCCATGGGTGAGATCATCCGGGAAGCCCAGCGAAGAGCGGGTAAGAAGGAATCTTTAACTCTTAAACTCAGGGATCTCGGTGGATTAATCCGTGCTGCTGGCGATATCGCCAAGGGGGAGAAAGCCGAATACGTAACGTTAGATCACGTCATAAGTGCTAAAAAACTTGCCCGAACATTAGAACAGCAGATAGCTGATCGTTACATTATCCAGAAGAAACGCTACCGGGTTTTTAAATCCGAAGGTGGTGAAGTGGGGCGTGTCAATGGATTGGCCATTATTGGGGATCGGAGTGGTATTATAATGCCCATTGTGGCAGAAGCCGCACCGGCCCAGAGTAAAGAAGAGGGTAAAATCATCGCCACGGGTAAACTGGGAGAAATCGCCAGGGAAGCAGTGCAAAACGTCAGTGCCCTTATTAAAAAACACACCGGAACCGACATATCCAGCTACGACATACACATTCAATTCCTCCAGGCCTACGAAGGTGTGGAAGGAGACAGTGCCAGCGTCTCTGTGGCCACCGCAGTAGTATCAGCACTGGAGAACATTCCCGTCGACCAATCAGTTGCCTTAACCGGATCGCTTTCTATAAGAGGTGATGTTCTGCCTGTTGGGGGGGTCACCGGTAAAATAGAGGCTGCAGCTGAGGCAGGAATCCGCAAGGTTCTTATACCACACTCCAACATGGAAGATGTTTTCATTGAAGATCGATACCAGAAAAAAATCGAAATAATACCGGTGGAAACTCTAAGTGATGTTTTAGAGCACACCCTTGTTGGTAAGGGTAAGAAAGGACTCATGGAAAAGATGAAAAAATTTGCGGATATGGTCCCCCACGGTATACTTAAACAGCCAGCAACCAACTAGACCCCTACAATTTTAGTAGGGGAAACCTTTTTTTCACTTATTTTTCAATGGATCAATTTAAGTAGTTGTTCCTCCAATTGTATATAAGATATTTTAGATTTTTGATTATTTCTACAAGTTTGAGTAATTAATAGTCTGATATTTTTAATTAATTTAGCTAAGGAAGATGAATTATGGACAGTTTACTATTTGAAGATATGGAATTATCTCCTAAGATTAAAAAAGCTATTAGAGACCTGGGATTTGAAGAGACCACTCCTATCCAGTCTCTGGTTATTCCTCCCATCATGGAAGGAAAAGATGTAATTGGACAGGCCCAAACCGGAACTGGAAAAACGGCAGCGTTTGGAATACCCATACTAGAAATGGTTGATCCAGATGATGAGAGTCTGCAGGCAGTTATCCTCTGCCCCACCCGGGAATTGGCTATTCAAGTAGCTGAAGAAATTAAGAAGCTTTCAAAATATAAAAAAACACGCGTACTCCCCATATATGGTGGACAACCAATAGAAAGACAGATCAAGGCCCTTAAAAAGGGTGTACAGATAATTATTGGGACTCCGGGCAGGGTTATGGACCACATGTACCGACGCACTCTTTCTATGTCTGAAGTGAAAATGATAATCCTGGACGAGGCTGATGAAATGTTGGACATGGGGTTCAGGGAAGATATTGAATTTGTACTGGACAAAATACCCCAAAAAAGGCAGATGTTACTGTTCTCGGCTACCATGTCCAAGGTGATACTGACTCTGACTAAAAAGTACCAGAACAATCCCCAGTTAATGAAAGTAGCCCACCACCAATTGACGGTTCCCCTGACAGAGCAATTTTATTTTGAAGTAAGAGAAAAAAACAAGGTGGATCTTTTATCCCGTATTCTGGATTTAAACAACCTTCAACTGGCTCTGGTATTTTGTAACACTAAAAGAAGGGTAGACCAACTGGTAAACCATCTTCAAACCCGCGGATACCTTACAGGAGGTTTACACGGAGACTTGAGTCAAAATCAAAGAGATGCAGTAATGGCTAAATTTCGAAAAGGACAGATAGACGTACTGGTTGCTACTGATGTGGCTGCCCGTGGAATTGACGTCGATGATGTGGAAGCTGTTTTCAACTATGATGTCCCTAACAACGACGAACACTACGTGCACCGTATAGGAAGAACTGGACGTATGGGCAAAACTGGTCAAGCATTCACTTTTGCTTCTGGAAAGGAAATTTACAAGTTAAGAGACATCCAAAGATATACTAAAGTTAAAATTAAGCAGTTACAGATCCCTTCCCTCAAGGAAGTAGAAAAACTCAAGAAGTACAGGTTCCTAGAGGAAGTGAAAAAGTACATTGACAGTGAATATTTGGGTAAAGAAGTTCAACTGGTTGAAAAGTTAATGGAAGAGGATTACAGTTCTCTGGACGTGGCTGCGGCACTTATGAATATGGTCCTGGAAAAAAGAAACATTTCAGAATCGAAGACTACCTCTGACTTTGGAGACACAGGTGCCCAACCGGGAAAAGTCAGGTTCTTCATCAACCTGGGTCTTAAGCAGAATGTTAAGGCTAAAGACATAGTTAAAGCTATTCACGAAGTTTCTGGTCTTTCATCAACCAGTATAGGTCGTATTGATGTTTTAGAAAAGTTTTCCTTTGTGGAACTACCACTGGAAAATGCTCAGGATATCTCAGAAGCTCTGGCAAGGACGGGAATAAAGGGCAAGAGAGTGAACTTGGAGCCTGCCAATAAGAAAACATAAAATACTATCATAAACTAAAATCTGGTGGGATCCTTTTGGAACTCACCGATTTTTTAATTTAAAGCCTACTAAGATTAATTTTTTTTTGATTTAACAAGATAATAAAACTTTTTTTAGGGGAACAGAATTTCTTCTAATGTTTATAGGACAAATTATTATAGGACAAATTAACTTCTTTTCACACTACCGGGTCATGCAACCTGAAAAATCATCATATTGCTGCTGCTCCTGGATATTCAATGGGATCTCTGATATTTACAAATCTCTGATATTTACAATAGACCGGGAGTCAAATTGTCTTTTTATGGGGGTTATTCCATTGAAAACGCGGGTTGCCAACACCATGTTTTATATATAAAATTTGGTACAAAAAAATTTCCTGTAAAAATAGAATTAATTTTTTAGCTTATAAAAAGTAAAAAATTAATAATCAGTCCTTTAAAGCATCTGCAACTAAGCCGGCCACAGATACCACACTTACCTCTGATTTTAAGGTGTCTGTTCCGATTAATTCATCTGCACCTGCAGCGAAGATTTTTAAAAGAGCATCATCCACCAGAACGGGATGAACACATGAAACTACGATACGTGAGGCACCATTTTTCTTTAGCATCTTTATAGCGTTGACAATGGTCCCCCCGGTACTGATGATATCATCAACTATAACTACTTCTCTGTTCATCACATCCAGACTTTTGGTCTTGGTTTCAACTACTTCCGGGGAAATGCGTTTTTTTTCAAGATAGTCACAGTCACATCTCAAAATATCAGCAATTTCCCGGGCAAAGGGAAGGGCCCCTAAATCTGGGGCCATAATAACTGGATTATCCATGCAGTTAGCCAGGTATTCTGCAAGGGCAGGCATAGCTGATAAATTATGGGCGGGCACGTTAAAAAGGTTACAGATACCCTCTTCGTGAAGGTTAATACAGAAAACTTCTGAACCACCCGAAAATTCAATTAGATCTGCTATTACCGCGGCTGAAACTGCTTCGCCCTGGTTAAAACTTCTTTCCTGTCTGCCATAACCGAAGTAGGGGATTACTACTCGAATATCTTTGATATTCATGCTCTGCAGTGTTTTTAGAATTAAAAATAGTTCCATCAGGTTTTCGTCCGGGGGATAACCGGTAGACTGAACCACAGTTATTCTATCTTCTATTTCTCCTTTAATACGAATGTAGCGTTCTCCATCGGGAAATTTACGGGTTTCCAGGGGGCAGAGTGATTCTCCCATTTTCCTTGCTATTTGGGCCGCCAGTTTCTGTGAAGCAGATCCACCTATGATCAATAAAACCACCTTATCAGTTCACTATCATTAAAGACCTTAATGTCTTATAAGTTAATCATCATCATCTATAAAACCATTTAAGCTTTAAGGAGTTAAGAAAGATACAATTTAATATTTTGTTAACTTTATTAATAAGCTCTCTTAAACCATAGTAAGAATTAGTAAGGACACCATAGAGGTAAATATATGCACGAACTTTCCATGGCCCAGGCCATAGTGGACACGGTACTGGATGCTGCCAAAAAGAATGATGCCCAGGAGATTCTGGAAGTCACTGTTGAAGTCGGGAAGCTTACCATGCTTAATCCGGAACAGTTAAAATTTTTAATGGACATCATAACCGAAGACACGCTACTTGAAAACGCAGAGTTAATTATCGAAGAGATCGCCGTGGAGATAAAGTGTTCATCCTGTGATTTTAAAGGGAAAGCCAGTACTGAAGGTTCTGATCATTATTTGACCATTGTCAAGTGCCCGGAATGTGGGGAAAGGAACGTGGAAATAACCAAAGGACGTGAATGTAACGTCAAAAATATTAGAATAGAGAAGGTTGATGAGGATGCATAAAATCGCCGATGTGGAGATTCAGCACGATATAATGGTGGCCAATCGAAAATTGGCCCGTCAAAATCAGAGAATAATGGATCAAAAGGAAGTTTTCTCAGTTGACGTACTGGGAGCTATAGGCTCCGGAAAAACATCCCTTATTGAAAAGTTAATTGACCACATGGACCAAAAAATTGGAGTAATAGCTGGTGACGTCATCAGCAAGTACGATGCTGGGCGGTTTGAGTCCCATAATGTACCAGTAGTGGGTCTAAATACTGGTAAGGAATGTCACCTGGACGCCCACCTGGTGGAACACGCCCTACATGATCTGCCCCTGGAAGAAATTGATTTACTCTTTATAGAGAACGTGGGAAACCTTATTTGTCCGGTGGACTTTGACTTGGGCTCACACCTGCGTATGGTAGTAATTAGTGTCAGCGAAGGAGACGACACCGTGGAGAAACACCCCCTCATTTTCCAGGACGCGGACTTGGTAGTCATAAACAAGGTTGATATTGCCGATGCAGTAGGGGCCAGTGTTGAGAAGATGGTGGATGATGTTAAACAACTGAATCCCGATGTTCAAGTAATCTTAAGCAGTTTAAAATTGGGAAAAGGGTTGGATGAAATCATAACTGCCATTGAGTCTTACATAGGCAAAAAATAGCTAATAAAGGTTCTAATAACAAAATCATTTTGAAAATAATCTTCCAAATGCCGGTGATGATTTGAAGGTCTGGATCGACATTGTAAACGCCCCCCACGTGAGGTTCTTTAAGAGTGTTATTGATCGTCTGGAACAGGGAGGCGAAGAAGTTTTCGTCACGGCACGAAAATTTGGAGATGTTCACCGACTTCTTGACCTTTTTGACATTGAATACACCCTGGTTGGTAAGCACGGTGTCACCCTGGAAAATAAGCTTCTCAGGAGTACCAGCCGAGTTTACGAACTTTCCAAATTAATAGCCCGGGAAAAACCGGATGTAGCAGTTTCTAAACACTCCATTGAACTCCCCCGTATCTCATTTGGTTTGGGCATTCCCAGCGTCTATGTATTGGACAATGAACATGCCCTGGCTGCTAACAAGCTGACTTTACCCCTTTGTAATTGTATTGTTCTTCCCGAGGCCATAGACGTGTGGAGGGTGTTGGAGTGCGGAGCGGATCCCAACAGCCTGGTACGCTTCAACGGTACTTGCGAGCTGAACCACCTCCAGGACTTCCATTACAACCCTCAAATCTTTTCGGATCTTAACCTGGACCTTAAGAAGGACAAAACCATTCTTATGCGTCCAGAACCTGCTCTGGCTTCTTATCTGGAGGCTGACTGTCGTAAATCTGTTCTGTCCCCTGTGGTGAATGCTTTGGAGAGTTATGCTAACATACTGGTTATACCGCGCTTTAGGGAGCAGGAAGAAATATTTGAAGATGATAAAGAGGTAACCATCATTCATCCTCCGGTGGATACCTTCAGCTTGATGAAAGCATGCGACCTGGTTATTGGAGCTGGAGGGACCATGAACCGGGAGGCTGCTCTTCTGGGAACTCCAGTTATATCCTGTTATCCTGGTAAATTATTAGCAGTAGATAGTTATTACATTAAACAAGGTTTTATGCATCGCTCTAATACTCTGGACGAGATTGTGGACATGTCCCTAGGGCTGTTGATGAATAACCGTAAACCACGAACGATGGAAAATGATGATCTATTCCAAATAATCATTGAAAATATCTACCAGGGTGCTGCGAATAAATAACAATGAAACTTTCAACTTTTTTTAGAAAATCGCACTATCTTAATCGATTATTTTAAAAAAGTATTTATTTTGAATCAAAAATAGTTATAAAAAGTGGACTGGCCGGGATTTGAACCCGGGGCCTCCGCCATGCCAAGGCGACACTCTACCGACTGAGCTACCAGCCCTTATAGCACATAGGACTTAGGGCTATTTAAACTTAATGTTAGATTTTAAAATAGGCAGTTTCCAATGGTCACTCACCAAGCATTTAAATAGGTACCTTGAAATACTAGCTTTCAACTATATTAAAAGAGTTGAATTCCTTAAAAATTAAGGGATTAATATTGAATAAAAAAGTTTTCATCTTATACGATAGTCTGAATTTTGAAATGTTATTCATCAAACAATAAAATAAAAAAAATTTTCAGATAATATCATTAAAGAGAATTACATTCTAAATAGTATTGGATTCTAAATTTTTTGGAGGATCTTAATGCCGTTAATCGCTGAAACTCATCTTCAATACATTATTGAGGTAGCAGTAATCCTGCAAATCGGGGTAATGTTCATTTTAAACTTGGTTCCCCTTTCCCTAAGTCTAGTTATGATGATGGCCCTGGTCCTGGGAGTGGGATTCACCGTCATGTTCGGATTCGATGCCATGTTTTTGCTTCTACCGGGATTCAGTCACAATGAATTCACACACCCTTTTGGGTCTCTGGCCCTTCTGGTCATAGTAACGGCCCTGGCAGCCCTACCCATGATGAAAGAGGCCGGTATTAACATCAAAAACTTAAGGAACTTTATTATCCTTTTATTAGTTCTTATAACTATTACAGGGGGCTTGATGCACCGATCTTTCCTTCTCTTATGGCTTTTAGGATTGTTGATAGGATTCTTCTTGATCTCCAAATCATTCCGCCAACAATCAGTATTTACTGTAAAAAGGATAGCGCTGATAATAGTGGCCGTGGTGGCTGGATTTGGATCGTTAGAGATTTTATCCAGGGTACTGGACATGACTATATTTAGCCCGTGGCTTCGTCTCATGCGAATTGAACATTACGCCCTGCCCAGCATTAATATGGTGATACAAAACGCCACCCTAACTGGTCACCATTTGGGGTCCTGTTTCTGGGGAGACGCCTGTCAGGGGGGGTCTGACGGATACATTTCCCTACCAATATCTCTGATAATATTATTTGGATTGCCATTCCCTGTTTTTTACGGTGTGCTAGTTTCCAAAAAGGATGTAATAGACTACATGTTACCGGGGATATTTGGAGTGGGTTTTGATTTTGGTTATCTGGCTTTGTTCTTCTTGCTATTATGGTGTGCAGGATTGGTGTTCTTGGGCGTTAGGATGTTATATGGCTACCGAAAACAAAGGGAAAATGGAGATAAAAGTTATTTAGGGCGGGAAGCAATTCTCTTAGGATCTCTAACTGCCTTCATTGCC
Organism: Methanobacteriaceae archaeon; assembly: GCA_030693105.1. Taxonomy (GTDB): domain Archaea; phylum Methanobacteriota; class Methanobacteria; order Methanobacteriales; family Methanobacteriaceae; genus Methanobacterium. Next base: position 8,467 of record JAUYBK010000030.1, read on the forward strand.
CAGTCACTGGTGGGTCTTTTTGTTATGAACCGTTCCATCAATGGAACAGCTCTACTCACTTTTCTGTTATTAAGTGCCTTGATACTGGGCCACGTAGTATTTATAAAAAATAAATAGGGAGAAAAGTAGATGAAAAAAGCTTTAATATTATTGGGGTGTCCTGAATCGCCGTCTCAAACTCCTTTGGCCGTATACGCTACTCACAAACTCACTAATATGGGATTTGAGGTGACTCTAGCCAGCACACCCTCCGCCATGAAGCTCCTGGAAGTTTCAGACCCTGATGGATATTACATAAAAAATAAGATAGACCTAGAATCTTGTTTGGATACTCTAAAAGAGGGCGATTATCAGTTATTGATAGGATTTGCACATAAAGATGCGGCGGTTTCCTATTTTGTAACATTTTACTACATTCTTAACACTAAAAGTATAGCCCTAGTATTCCACCGCGACGCAGAAACGTTGGAATCATTCCAGGAAACTATCAAAGATAATACTGAGGCGGAAATTGTATCTGCGCGAGCTTATCACAACCCCACCCCTATTCGGGTTCGTTTGGACCGGGCTTTAAAACAACTGGAGGAAGAATGATGTTCTGTTTAGACACCTACCTTCGTGAATCTGAAGATTACATCATACATCTTAACCGGGCCGGCTTTAAGGACTGCGCCAAATTCATAGAAAAAGAGGCGAAAAAAGTAGTCTACATACCAGCAGGAGCTAAAATAGTGGGGGCTCGCATAATAGGAATACCTCCCGTGCCCATTGGTCTTGATGAAGAAAAGGGGACTATAATGCTACCCTACACTAAACCCTGTTACGGGACTGCCGTGGTGGAGATACCGGTTCCTAAAGAAGAGATAGACTTGATCAAATCTCTAGAAATGAAATAGAATTTCGCCACTCCTTTTTTAGATCTCTTAAAAATAAATGCACCTTTTTTAGTAAAATTTTATTTATTTTCTCAATTAAAAGGCCTTAATAGCCCGCCTCTTAGATTAATTTTTTATATGATGGTATCTTAACTAGTACCAATACTATATGGAGAGAACATGTTAACCACCGTTGTAGGTAGCTACCCGGCTAATCCACAGCCTCCATCGTCAATAGGTGAAAAATTATTCAGTTTTTTTGGATCTTATGATTCATACCAGTCGGCACTGGAAAAATCAGTGGAAGATCAGGTAAAGGCAGGTATAAACCTAATATCGGACGGTCAAGTCCGGGGGGACATGGTAGAAATCTTTGCCCGAACCCTACCGGGGATGGTCTATGACGAAGGAATTTCAAAAATAGTGGGCAAAATAAATCCGCCATCTACTTCAGTAGGTGCATCCGACCTTAAAAAGGCGCTTCAAATTGCTTGTAATATTTCATCTGATTTTAAAGTAGGTGCAGAGATTTTAAAAGATAAAGAATTTTCAAAAAAAGCATTCGGGGTAAAGGGAATAATTACCGGCCCCACTACCATGGTCCTATCTTCCCGAATAGAAAGTTTTTATCGGCAGGATAGAAAAGATAAGGCCACCATAGACTTGGCATTTGCCCTTAAAAAAGAGGCGGAAGACCTTCAAAAAGCAGGAGCAGCCCTGGTACAAGTGGATGAACCCTTTCTTTCCACGGGAATCGCTGATTTGAAGACGGCTCGTGAGGCTATCAAGATAATTGGTCAAGACTTGGAAATACCCCTGGCCATGCACGTTTGCGGGAATATTACCGGGGTATTTACAGAAATTCTTAAGTTCCCGGTGGACGTTATAGATCTTGAATTTGCAGGTAACGATACCAATCTGCCCGTCCTGGAAGACGCTGATCTA
>JAUYBK010000046.1 GCA_030693105.1 Methanobacteriaceae archaeon
AAAAAAACAGGATAAGTAATTCCTGATTCTCCCAGATCAATTAAATCCTGAATTGGTTTAGAAAGCTTATCAAAGTTAGGATTATCCGTTAAACTTTTAAGGGATTCTCGATAGGCTTCCAGAGTATTTTTCATTAACAGCTCATCACCATCATCCCCCGAATATTTTTCCTTCATAGATGCAGCTAGGACTGAGGAGTAGGCGTTGCTGAACTTAATAAAGAGGTCCTCGGTGGTAAGGCGGGTGGTGAAATCCACTATATCATCAGCGTCTAGAGCTAGTTGCTCCATCCTTTCTAAGGCGTTTTTCATTTCCAGAAAAGCCTCCCCGCTAGCTCCCTTATCCTCAACTTCACGGTACATGTTGCGGTAAGTGTCTAGTATAGAATCGGCAGTAGCTTTATCCACTGGCATCCTTAGAGCCCCCGGTAAGTTTTAAACTGCTCAAGACGCTTTTTAACAACTTCATCCGGGACGGGAATCTTTCTACGATGCCTTTTTTCCCCTACCAAGTTAAAGTCAAAGTTCCAGTCCGGATCCCATCCACGAGCCTGGGGTAAAACAATTTCTTGCCATTCTTTACGGCCACTGGCAATGATCTCTTCAGAATATTCTTGGTTTATCTGCTTTTTCCATTCATCAGGAACTTCCGCTGTCTGATGGACCTCAATTTCTTCTAAAATCAGAAAGTCATAATAAAAATTATCAGTGAACAAATCCACCGAGATCTCTTTACTAACTCCCGTTTCAATTTCACTAACTCTCGTAACCAGATCCATGTCACTTTCAACTGAATCAACAATTTCAAGGATCCTTACAGGGGCTCTAAGCCTTACATCCTCATTCATGTCCTGGTACATTTTCTTCCGGGCAGTTTCCTGGTCTTTAACCAGGGCAATGGCATTTTTCACCGCCAGGTTTTCTTCTTCTAATTTCCGACCAAAGTCTTCTAATGATTCTGAGTCTCTTATGGCCTCGTATAATTCCTTTTCTGACTGGTAGGAGTTCGAATATAGAGGGTTGTTCTGGTATTTTTTCATTCGGGACTGGTAATATTCCAAGTATTCCTTGTGTCGGTCATCCATTTTTACACCCCGGTTAAATAAAAAGAATAGTTAAACTAACTTGATTCAAATAAAAATTAATAAATGTTTTTTTTTTAGTTTCCTTTAACACCTTCCAGATACATTTCATATTTAGGGCGATATAATTCATATTCCTTGGCGTTCTGGATGGCAACATCATAAAGTAAATTTTCATCTTTTACAGAGAGAACTAGACCTTCTTTAATAACATGAGGTCTTATGTAAAGGGGTAAATCCTGAAAAATCTGCACATCAATTTTATCATAGTAGGAGTACTCTATCTGTTTATCAAAGCTGTTTGTAGCTTTATCAGGATATAAAACCAGACATAAATCCACATCCTGAGCTTCTTCACCCCGGGCATAGCTACCATATAATATTATAGCCAGGATATCCGGATCCTGCTCCATTTCCTTTTGAAGTTTATAAATAGTCGGTTGAATTTTCTTAGAGTTAATCATCTAAATTTCTCCTAAAAATTTAATGATTTCTTCTTTAAATTCAATTATATCGTTTAAATCACTGCTGAGAATTTCATAAACTCTCTGGTCGTTAATTTGAGAATATCCCTGCACCAGTACATTGCGAAGCCCTTTCATTCTCCTAATTTTCAAGGTCAAATCTGGATCTAATACATTTCCACCTAATTTTCCCAGGAAATCTTCTTCGGGGGAAGTAATCCCAGCTTTAGTTCCTTCATCATCATGGCTGAAACATTCATAACCGCTTCAATTGTTATCTGGATCATTCTCTCCAAGGCTCTTTTTCGTACTAAATCCTGAGTATATTCCGCGGCTGATAAGAGCATTATATCTTCTATTTCCTGGAGGTATTGATCTATCTCATCTATTTTAGCGTAAATTCTTTCCTTGTCCATATGATTCCTCCAGAGCACTTTATAGTAATAATATGGATTTAAAAGTAAATATAATATTAGTGCACAGGACTATCAATCCCATTCAAAAACAACAACTTCCCCGGATTATCAGCACCCATTTTCCTTATATCTTCCCCTTTGATACCGTGTTCTTTCATCTGGTTTACAAACAGTTGCATCCCCACTACCGGTGTAGGATTGTGGACCTGACCCAAGTCCGTGGCCATGATACATCTAGAAGGACCAACTTCTTGTATGGACTCGGCAATCACGGCCGGATTTAAACCATCATGGAGGGGCATGCATGCCACCCAACAGTGCTCCAAGAAAGCATATTTAGCCATCTCTTTTTGCTCATCCAGGGTGGCCCCTACCACCCGGGTCAGGGGATGGTTAATCAGTATTTTACGAACTTTAAGACTCTTTGCTAAATCCAACACGGTGAATATCTTCTGGGGGGAAAGATGACCCATGGCCAGGACCATATCATAGTCCCTAATCATGGAAAGTACTTCTTCCAGCTTTTCCGGGTCCAGCTTTATCCTATTATGATCTAGGGTAGGCATCCAAACCATTCGGGCACCATGTAACGCCGTTGACTCCACAGCATCAGGATTAAGCCCTCCAACACTGTTGTTAAGTGTCACTCCACCTATAACTTTAAAATCAGTAACCTGGGAAGCTATCCAGGCCCGGCCAGAGGTAGGTTCTAGGTGGGACTTTAAAACAATAGCGCCCATACCCCCCTCCTTAGCCTGGTAAGCAGCATCCACGTCCGAAAGGAGTCTGGGCTGGGGATCCGGGGCCGTGTGGATGTGGGTGTCTATGAATCCCTGCAAAATGTTAACTGCGGGGGGTGAATCTACAAAACCATTTAAATCAACCATAGGCCACCTTAAACTTTAATCCGTTTTTTAACTTCGAGGTACAGATCTCCGCCTTCCGAATCCATGGTTACAATTAAAGGTCCTAGGTTTTCCACTTCCAGCTCCCATACGGCCTCGGGAACTCCCAGATCCAGCCAGTAAACTTCTCGAATCTTATTAACAGCCTGAACATAGAGGGCCGCACATCCCCCTACTGCTGATAAAAAAACGGCCCCATTCCTTTTTAAAGCTTTCGAAACATTTTCATCCATTCCACCTTTACCTATCACCGCTTTTACACCCTTATCCAGTACTTCGGCCTGGTAGGGATTCATGCGGGTGCTGGTGGTAGGTCCCACGGCCACCATACGGTACCCATCACCTTCTTCTTGTATTAGGGGGCCGGCATGGAAAATTACAGCACCTTCTAACTCCACAGGACTTCCTTCTTCCATCATCCGTTTATGGGCACTGTCCCGGGCGGTGTAGATGGTTCCGGTAATGTAAACCGTGTCTTTAACCCTTAACTTCTCGGTTTGCTTCCGCAAGAGGGGTGTTTTAAGTTTAATCATGGTCTATCTCTTTTAGTCTAATTTTTATAGGGGGAAGGGAATAAAAGTTATATTGTTATCTTTACGATTTTCAAGATTTATAGTTTAGAGGTACGTTATGACCGCAGCTGATAATATTATGGGACTTACCAAGTACATAGTAATCCTTCCGGTGAGCAAAATATCCCTATCTTTAATGGTAGTGTTAAGTTTTATAACCGGTACCGTTGCTTCCTACCTGGAACCCGGTGCTTCACTACTAAATAGTGTGGTGTACGGTGGTTCGACTGGTTTTCTCATATTCGGTCTGATGTCCATCATGTCCGGCGCTTTGACCCAGCCCTGGGTTAATGCCCTGGAAGGCCGGCATATGAAGATGAAACAGTCCATGTTCCTATCCCTTTTCACCATGCTCCTGGTGGCCCTGGTATACATCATTGGTACGCTGGTCTCTACTTTTACGGTTAACAGTTATGTTATTGACGCGGTTATATATGGCTGTGCCCTGGCCTTTGCCTTTAGGACTCTGGTTATCTGGGGGACCAGTAACATCAGCTTCCTGCAGTCGGTGCCCATCGCTGCAATGCAGCCCATTCTCATTTTGAGCATGGTCATGGTCCTGGTATCTTTGACCGGTTTAGAAACCAACTTCGGCCCTTTTAGCATATTGGCCCTGATTTTTAAGGTGTTAATTGCCTGTTTAATATTAGTATTAGCTATTTATTCATTTGTAAGAATTATAGAATCCCCGATACGCCGTAACCTGGGAGTGGGGGGTTTAGAACTTTTAAGTCTCTTCATCGCCCACATAACCGAAGGGTCCAACGCCCTGGATAACCTTTTTGAAGGTATTGGCGAGCCCATCGACACCCTGGTAGGAGTGGTGAGTTTTAAAGGAAAAAACAGTGTTAAAGGGCTTTTAATCTCGCCCTGCGTCCACCCCGGACCCGTAGGGAGTATAGGCGGAGGTAACATGCCCACTATCCTTTCAGAGAGTTTAGACAGCTTCTCCATGGTCTGTCACGGGCCTTCCACCCACGACTTCAACCCGGTTTCCGCCCGGGAGATTAAAAAGATTGAAAAAGTGGTTAGAGATGCCCTGGACAACATGGAATACTCGGACCAGGCCAGTGAATTTTTAGAGGTAGAATGTGAGGGAGCTAAACTGGGGGCTCAGTACCTGGGTAATAATTTACTCCTCCTGGCCACCTTCGCCCCCCTTGGCTTTGACGATATTGAATTTGGAGTGGGCCTGTCTATAATTAAGGCCGCCGAATCCCAAGAAGGGGTGGAAAATGTGGTGCTGGTGGACTGCCACAACAGCTTCAAGGGAGAATCCGGGAGGGTGCTGGCTGGTAACCGAGAAGTATTTCAACTGTTAGGTGCTCTGGACAAGTTAAAATCTCCGGGAAAGTTATCTGGTATCAGGGTAGGATGTTCCCAGAATCCATTAGAAGAGTTGGACCGTAAAGACGGTGTGGGTCAAAGTGGAGTTAAGACCATGATCGTAGAAGTGGGTAATCAGAAAACAGCCTACGTACTACTGGATTCCAACAACATGGTTTTGGGCTTGAGGGACGAGATAATTGAGGAAGTTAAGAAGTTGGGAGTAGACCAGGCTGAGGTAATGACCACCGACACCCACTACGTCAACACCCTATCCGGGGGTCACAACCCGGTGGGGGTTAAGAAAAAAGATGAAGTAGTCCAAGGAGTTCTTGATTCTGTCAAAAAAGCTTTAAAAGACGTAGAACCAGTGCAGGTGGGTTGTAAGACCTGTCGCCTGTCAGATATAATAACCCTGGGGCCTACCCACGCCACGGAACTGGTGAGTACTATAAGCTCGATTGTGGCGGTAAGCCGTATATTTGCACCTTTAGTATTCTTCACCGCTTTGTTGTTTGCATTTATCTGGATATTCTACGGAGCCCTGACTTAAAAATTGGTAATTAAAAAAAAGAGAAGAAATATAAAAAAGAAATAATTTTTTACCACATGTTAATGAACATGGACCATAACACGAACCATAACAATAAGAAGGGTACGATTCCACTCCACAGCCAGCCCTTAAAGCCACCTACTTCTTCCTTGCCAAACAGCCGTTCGGAGACCTGTCCGGCCAGGTACAGGATCACTAGGCCCACCAGAACGGCAATGGCTTCGTTCTTGCCCAGGGCCGGAATACTTCCATTTGATAATATGAATGCCAGATAAGATGCCGCAACTGCTGCGACAACGTGTACCGTAACTACTTTAGCGTCTACTTCCATTTTTTACCTCCGATTTATAACTATTAGCTTGATCATATATTATAGATAGAGTATTAGCTTAATTCATAATATAGATGAGGGTACACGAACCATGAAACCCATGTCCAATGTTGATGTTTACGCCATTAGTCAGGAGCTACAAGGCATCCTTAAGGATGCTCGCATGCAAAAAGCTTACCAGCCCACTAAGGATACCGTTCTTATCAGGTTCCACGTGACGGGCCAGGGACGAGTGGACCTTTTACTTCAGGCCGGAGTGCGAGTGCACACCACCCAGTATCCGCCTCCCAATCCCCAGGTACCTCCTTCCTTTCCCATGCTCCTTAGAAAGTATCTAAAAAACGCCACCGTAACCAAAGTGTGTCAGCACCACTTTGACCGTATCCTGGAAGTGCACTTCCAGAAGGAACAAAGCTACCGGCTGGTGGTAGAACTTTTCTCCCCGGGTAATATAATAGTTTTGGATGAGGAAGACCGGATCATGCTCCCTCTAAAACGGAGACTGCTAAGGGAGAGAAAGCTGGCCTCTCATGAAGAGTACCACTACCCGGCGGAAAAGGGCATTAACCCCCTGGATATGGAGTTAGATGATATTAAAAGTCTTTTTTTGGAGTCTGATTCTGATGTAATTCGGACCCTGGCCCGCAGTGGCCTGGGTGGTTTATACGCCGAAGAGGTGGTCTTAAGATCAGGAGTGGATAAAAAGAAAATCACTCAGGAGTTAGAAGACCAGGAAGTGGAAGATGTCTACCAGGCCCTGTTAAGCATCTTTCAACCTCTCAAAGACAACGATTTGCACCCCCAAATTATCCAGGGTGACCAGGAGGACGTCTTACCCCTTGATCTTAAGTCCTATGAAGGAAAAGAAAAGAAGCTCTTTGAAAGTTTCAACCAGGCCCTGGACGAATATTACAGCAGCAAGTTCGGTCAGGACATTAAAAAGGAGCAGGAAGACATCTGGAAGGTGGAGGTGGGTAAGTTTGAAAAAAGGCTCCGCATCCAGGAGGAAACCCTGGAAGGTTTTCACCGCACCATAAAAGAGTCCACCAAAAAAGGCGACCTATTATACTCCCATTACCAGGAACTCCAGGTCCTACTAGATACCGTGATGTCTGCTTTAACGGACCATTCGTTCAAAGAGATAGCTTCCACCTTAAAAAAGGCCAAAAAAGAAGGAGTCAGCGAGGCCCAAATCATAGAATCCATGGATAAACTGGGAGTGCTGACCCTGAAGTTGGAAGGCGAATCTGTGAATCTGGATCCCAGGTTAAGCGTCCCTGAAAACGCTGAAATTTATTACAACCGGGGGAAAAAGGCTAAAAGGAAGATCCCCGGAGTTAATATTGCAATTGCTCGTACCAAAAAAGACGTGGAGAAGGTGAAAGCCCGAAGTGAATTGGCATTAGAACGGGTTAAAATCCCCAAGAAAAGAATTAAAAGGGAGCTTAAATGGTTCGAGAAGATGCGCTGGTTTTTTTCCTCAGACGGCCACTTGGTAGTCGGTGGAAGGGACGCTACCACCAACGAGATGGCGGTTAAGCATTACCTGGATGCCAATGACCTATACCTCCACTCTGACATCCACGGTGCGCCTTCCGTAGTTGTTAAAAGAGGAGACAACAATATAACAGAGTCTACCATTCAGGAGGCAGCTAATCTGGCGGCCTCGTTCTCCAGTGCCTGGAGTAAGGGTTACAGCAGTCAGGATGTGTACTGGGTAAACCCGGACCAGGTTTCAAAGACTCCTCAATCAGGGGAGTTCGTGGCCAAGGGGGCCTTCATCATTAGGGGCAGCCGCAACTACATCCGTGCCGTTCCCCTGGAAGTGG
>JAUYBK010000048.1 GCA_030693105.1 Methanobacteriaceae archaeon
ACACCCTAATAAAGCCACCAACACGGTACGGGCGGTTTTCATTGTTGACCCCGAGGGCATCATCCGTGCTATCTTATACTACCCGCAGGAGTTAGGTCGTAACATTGACGAGATACTGCGCATGATCGAGGGCTTCCAGACTGCAGCTGAGAAAGGTGTGGCCATACCTGCCAACTGGCCTAACAATGAGATCATTGGTAAGGGACTTATCATCCCTCCGGCATCTGACATCGACACTGCCCTCTCCCGACCGGGAGAGTACAAATGCTTTGACTGGTGGCTGTGCTACCGTAACTACTACAAATGGTAAAATAGGAGTGTTATAAAAATGGCTAAAAAGATATATGAACTACCCAAACTTCCCTACGACTACGGGGATTTATCTCCCTATATTAGTGAAGAACAGCTTAAAATACACCACCAGAAACACCACCAGGCCTACGTAGACGGGGCCAATGCCATCTTACAAAAGTTCGACAGCCGACCCGACGCTGAATTTGATGTCAAGGCCGTGGCTAAAGAACTATCATTCCATGTAGGTGGATTTGCTCTGCACAAGTTCTTCTGGGAGAACATGGGTCCGGCCGATAAATGCGGAGGAGAACCCACCGGCACCATTGCCAAATACATTGAAAAAGATTTCGCCAGCTGGGACCGCTTTAAGCAGGAATTTTCACAGGCTGCTATAAGTACCGAAGGTTCAGGATGGGCAGTTTTAACTATATGCCGGGCTACGGACCGCTTGTTTATAATGCAGGTAGAGAAACACAACGTCAACGTCATACCACACTTCCGGGTGCTGATGGCGTTAGATGTGTGGGAACACGCCTACTACCTGGACTACCATAACGTTCGCCCCGATTATGTGGCTGCCTTCTGGAACATCGTCAACTGGGACGAAGTTAACCGCCGGATCGAGGCCGAAATTTTGGCCAACAGCTTAAATCTGGTGGACAACCGAAGAATACTGGACATGAAACTGGAAGAGTTTAAAGAGAATTTTGATGACTGGCTAAAATCCCAGCGTTAAAATTATTCTTTATTTTTTTTTATTAAGAACTAATGAGTATATTTTTTTTAAAAAAAAAGGTTGTTCAGTAAATAATTTTAGCAATAGATATAATATCACCCAACCTATAATTAGAAATTGTTTTATAAACTCTCTATTAACACCTAAGGGGTTATGGTAATGATCTGGAATGAAAAAGCAGAATGCATGGAAATACAAGAGACAAAACAACTGCAGCTTGAAAAACTCCAGCAAGTAGTTAAAATGGCCTACGAAAATGTTCCCTACTACCGTAAACGCTTCGATGATGAGGGGATATCTCCAGAAGACATTCAAACACTGGATGATTTGGAAAAGATCCCTTTAACCACCAAAGCCGACTTGCGAGGTGCCTATCCCTTTGGGATGTTTGCCGTCCCTTCCGACGACATTGTAGAAGTTCACACCTCCTCGGGGACCACGGGAAAACCCACCGTATCGGGATATACCAAGCGGGATATTGAAATATGGAGTGAAGTAATGGCCCGGGCCCTGACTATGGCCGGAGCAACAAAAAAGGATGTTATACAAAACTGTTATGGATATGGACTCTTCACCGGGGGTTTAGGCGTACATTATGGTACCCACTATTTAGGGGCCACCGTGATACCCATATCTGCTGGTAACACCCAACGTCAGATCGAGATCTTAAAAGACTTCCAGAGCACCATCATCACCTGTACCCCCTCTTATGCCTTATATCTGGCAGAAGTCCTGAAAAAAGAAGGAGTAACCGAGGATGATATCAACCTCAAAGCCGGACTATTCGGAGCCGAGATGTGGACCGAGGAAATGCGAAATGAGATTGAAAAGCGACTTAAACTGGATGCCCTGAACATATACGGACTTACCGAGATAATCGGACCGGGAGTAGCCCAGGAATGTATGGAGAAAAAAGGCCTTCACATCTTTGAAGACCACTTTTATCCCGAGATTATCGACCCTAACACTCTTCAAACTCTTCCTGATGGTGAAAAGGGAGAGCTGGTTTTAACCACCCTGTCCCGGGAGGGCATGCCTATTTTACGCTTCCGGACCCGGGATATCACGGTACTAACAAGGGGCAAGTGCGAATGTGGACGTACCCTGATAAAAATGGATCGCATCACGGGTAGAAGCGACGACATGCTTAAGATACGCGGTGTTATTGTGTTCCCTTCCCAGATTGAAAGGGCTTTACTCAAGATTCCGGGCCTGGAACCCCATTACCAGATCATAGTTACCAGACCCGAGCATCTGGACGAACTGGAAGTTCAAGTGGAGGCTTCACCCGTCCTGGTATCCGATGAGGTGAAACACGTGGAAGAGGCCAAACGCATGATTGAAAAGCGTATCCATAATGAAATCGGACTCCGGGTAAGTGTGAATCTGGTGGAACCCGAAAGCCTGCCCCGTAGTGAAGGAAAAGCAGTGCGGGTCATTGACCAAAGAAAGTTTGATTAAATAATATTAAAAATTGAGGATAATCTAATATTACCTTACCAATGGAGGGATAGGATGAAACTTAAACAGATATCGGTGTTTTTAGAGAACCGAAAAGGGAGGTTGTGGAAGGCCATGAACGTTATGGGAAGTTCTAAGATAAACATAAGAGCCCTTTCCATAGCTGACACTTCTGAATTTGGGATCCTCCGTATGATAGTACCAGAACCGGAAAAGGCCCGGAAGGTCTTGGAAGAAAACAATTTCGTGGTAAAAGTCAACGAGGTTATAGCTGTTGAAGTTCCTGACGAACCAGGAGGCCTGGATATGGTATTAGGTGTTTTAAACAAGGCAGATATTAATGTAGAATACCTCTACGCCTTTGTGGAAAAAAATGAAGATAAAGCCATGGTGGTCCTTAGGACCGAAGATGTTGATGCGGGGTTAGCTGCCCTGCAAGAAGGGGGAGTTACTATCTTAACGGCAAGTGAGGTTTATCAGCTTTAATTAAAAAATAA